>PLYS01000275.1 GCA_003153455.1 Betaproteobacteria bacterium
TACAAGGGCAACGTGATCGTGGTCGGCCGCGATTCTAGGCGCGACTCGCTGTTCGACACGGCGATCGCAACCTTCGAGGATGACAAAGGCGCCTACGACCAGATGGATGCCGCCGGCTTCATTCGCCTTAACGCGCTGCGCATGCGCATCGCCGCGAATCTGAAGAAGAAAAGATAGCCACGGAGTTGAAATGCCCAAGTTCGACAACGTCAGCGTCACCAAGAAAGCCAACGTCTATTTCGACGGCAAGTGCGTGAGCCACACGGTGTATATGCCGAACGGTGACCGCAAGACGGTCGGCGTGATCCTTCCAGGCAAGTTCACGTTCAGGACGAAAGAGCCGGAGTTGATGGAAATCATTGCCGGCAGTTGCCGCGTATGTCTGCCCGGAGACAAGGACTGGCGCATCTGCCGCTCCGGCGACAGTTTCAGCGTGCCCGCCGACTCGAGCTTCGAAATCGAGCCCTTGGAGACGCTCGACTATGTCTGCCACTTCGGCTGAATCAGACTTTCTTTCGATTGAGCTCCAGCCTGGCGTCGACCAAAGCGACTGTCTCGTCAACGACATCGTTGTGCATGCCCTTCTGCGCCGCGACCGTTTTTACCAAACGGTCCACCCGTTCGATATTGGGCGCGCCGGCAAACAAGGCGCGCGCCGCGGAGGACGGGGTCAACAGCGATAGTGCCGCAGTGGCATATTTTTCAAACGGCACCAGGTCTTTCTCGGCCGCGCCCAGAGACACGCACAGCTTGGCCACCCAGCTGTAGACCGCGCGCGTGGCTTCAAGGTCGGAGTGCACGGCTTCTTTGATGCTGCGCGCGGCATCTTTCTGCACGCAGCGATAGTTGCCGGCCAGCAACATGCTCCACTTCGCCAGCGGCACAAACACCGATTCGTGCACCTTGAGCTTGACGGGCAGTTCGATCTTGCCGCCACCGGTGTCGAACCGCACCGCTTCGATATCCGCCTCCAACTGGCGCAGGATGGCCGTGTGGGCCTCCGAGTCGAACCGCGCCGATTTGAAATTGGTCGGCAGCCTGACTTGTAGCACATTGACCTTGTCTTCCGGCGGGCGAAACGCCTGCGGGTCCGGACTGCACAGCGTCAGCAGCTTGGGGTCAAAGTTGTCCCACACGGTGGCATCGGTATAGCAGCTTCTGCAGGCATCGGCATTGAGCCCTGGAATGCGCTTCAGGTAAGGCAGTGGCGGCATGTTCATGATCGACATGCAGGGAACCTTGGCTTTGGCCACCGCCTCGAGCAGCTCGCGCACCCCGGGCGAGCGATACTGGGGTTCCTGCATAGCCAATGCGACCAGATCATAGTCGCCCGGATTGACCCCTTGCGTGCCACCGGCGGACAGCTTGCCCGGCGCTTTGCGCGAATTGATCTCGACGAGTCCGTCCCGGCCTTTGATCGGCATGCGCACGATGGCGCCTTCCTTGTTGATCAGCTCCGCCTCGGCGGGCAGGCATATCAAATGCACCGTATGCCCCGCGAGCGCCAGCTTGGTTCCCAACAGCGAACCGTATGACGCGCCCATGATCAGAATCTTGTAAGTTTTTTGCATGAAAAACCTTCGCCTCGTGTTGAGCAGCAAAAGAAAGGGGTGGAACCGGAGTACACGCGTATAATTTATTCCATTTCACGTCATGAAGCAACTTTTCACATCGTAAAAACACAGCGACCACCATAGTTGTGGCAAGGAAAGGCGGTTATGCGGAGACTGCGGCCGTGTTCGACAACGCCACCGGCCTGCCGGTGCTTTTGCATGCTATAAGATTGAAGCGGTGTTTCAGGAACGCGTTTCAAAGGGAGAATCATCATGCCATCGTTCGACATCGTCTCCGAAGTGAATCAGGTCGAGGTAAAAAACGCCGTCGACCAGTGCAACAAGGAGATTACCAACCGCTTCGATTTCAAGGGCTCGGATGCGCGCGTCGAGATCCAGGACCAGGACAAAATCCTGACGGTGTTCGCGGATGATAACTTCAAGCTCGGTCAGGTGCGCGACGTGCTGACCGCGAAGCTCGCGAAACGCGGCGTCGACGTACGTGCGCTGGCGCCGGGAACGATTGAAAAGACCACCGGCAACACAGTCAAGCAGCCGATCACGGTGCGCGTCGGCGTCGAGCAGGAGCTTGCCAAGAAAATCGTCAAGCTGCTCAAGGACAGCAAGCTGAAAGCGCAGGCCAGCATCCAAGGCGATGCGGTGCGCGTGTCGGGGGCAAAAAAGGACATACTGCAGGAAGTGATCACGCTGGTGAAAAAATCGATTACCGACGTCCCGCTGCAATTCAAGAACTTCCGCGATTAGCAGCCTGGGCGGACTTAACAGTCCGCCCAGGCTGCTAAAAGCAAAACCGGCTGACCATTCATAACAAATTTACTCGAGGCGGTCGAATTTTGGGGAAAACGCGGGTAAATTCGCATATCTCTTATCCTCTACCGCAATTCCACTGCCGCCGGTTTTGCATTAGGAGTTTGTCGGGGCTAAGTCCGACAAACTCCTAGCCCCTCGATCCATCGCGCGTAAACGCCGTCCGCGACGCGGTGTAATGCCTGCAGGCGCCGATTGAGATTGGCTTTGATCGCCGTGACGGATTGCACCGCCGGACTTTTGCTGCGGCCGATCTCCCTGGCGCCCGTCAAACACCAGAGATGGATCATTTCAAGCGTCATTTCGATATGGCATTGCATGCCGAGATGCTTGCCGAGCGCGAACGCCTGGTTCTCGCAATACTGGTTCGCGAGCACGCGCTCCGCGCCGGGCGGGATGGTAAACGTCTCGCCGTGCCAGTGAAACGCCTCGAATAATAGAGCGGAGCGCCCAAACCACTGTTGCGCCGTCGCATTACCCGGCACCTCGACATCGCCCCAGCCGATTTCCTTTACCGGATTGCGCCCGACGCTGCCGCCGAGTGCTTTCGACATCAACTGCCCGCCGAGGCAGTGGCCGAGCACCGGCACGCCGGCGTCGACGCTGTCCCGGATCAGCCGCAGCACCGGCGCAATCCACGGCAGATCATCGTTGACGCTCATCGGCCCGCCCATGAACGCGAGACCGCTGAATGCGCGCGGGTCCGCGGGCACCGCCTCACCGGCATCGACCTTGATCACGCGCCATGGAACGTGGTCGCGGTCGAGAACTGTGGCAAAATATCCCGGCCCTTCGGTGGGTACATGCCTGAATACGGCTACCGGTTTCATTGTTCAGCGAGTCATGTTCAAAACGATTAATCATACGATAGCCGCGCTGCTTTTCCTATCGCTCTGCGGTGCTGCGGTTGCGGCCGACGTCAATTTGAATGGCATCGTCGGAACTAAGGCTTTGGTCGTGATCGATAACGGCAAGCCGCACTGGCTCGCGACCGGGGAAACCTCACCCGAAGGTGTCAAGTTGATCAGCGTCGGCAGCGATTCGGCGGTGATTGTAATGGACGGCAAGCGCGAGACGCTGACCATGGGACAGAGCGTGCGCCTTGGCGGCGGCGCGCGCCCGTCCGGCGCGCAGAGCGCCACGTTGTGGCCCGACGCTCGGGGACACTTCGTGGCCACCGGCGCCATCAACGGCATCGCGGTGCGCTTTCTGGTCGACACCGGCGCGACGCAGGTGTCGCTAAGCAACAGTGAAGCCAAGCGTCTCGGAATCAACTATATCGCCGGCCAGAAAACGCTCACCTCGACCGCCAACGGCGTGGTGCCGACCTACAGAGCCAAGCTCGTCGAAGTGCGCGTCGGCGACATTGTGCTCAACAACGTCGATGGCACGGTGCATGTCGGCGACAACCTGCCGATCGTGCTGCTCGGCATGAGCTTCCTCAATCGGATGGATATGAAACGCGACGGCGAGAAGATGGTGCTGACGAAGAGGTTCTAGGATTGAGGATTGAGCAAAACCGATCCGGTCTTGACCTTACCCTCGATCCTCGATCCTCAATCCTGCTTCTCCCCCTGCCCGACCAGCGACAGCAAATGTCCGAACTTGGTCCGTTTGGTTTGAAGATACTTGCGGTTTGATTGGCCCGGCGCCACTTCGATCGCGACGCGTTCGGTGACGGTAAGCCCGTAATCCTGTAACGCCCGCACCTTGTCGGGGTTGTTGGTCATCAGCCGCACCTGGCGCGCGCCGAGGTCGAACAGAATGTGCGCGCCAGTCTTGTAATCGCGCATGTCGGCGGCGAAGCCGAGCGCGTGATTGGCCTCGACCGTGTCGTGTCCCTCATCTTGCAGCGCGTAAGCGCGGATCTTGTTGAGCAGGCCGATGCCGCGCCCTTCGTCGAACATGTAGACGACGACGCCGCTGCCGGCCTTCTCGATCGCGGTCATCGCGGCCTCGAGCTGCTCGCCGCAATCGCAGCGCTCGGAGCCGAACACGTCGCCGGTCAGGCATTGCGAGTGCAGGCGCACCAACGTCGGCGCATCGGGCCTGATTTCGCCCTTGACCAACGCGATATAGAGCGTGGTTTCGAGATCGTCGCTGTAGACCATCAGCCGGAAGTCTCCGGCTTTGCGCGTCGGCAGCGTGGTAGCCGCCCTGCGCCGCACCACGTGCTCGTGGCGGCGGTATTCGATCAGATCGGCGATCCTCAGGATGCGGATATCGTGCTGCGCCGCAAATTTCTCGAGGTCAGGCATGCGCGCCATCGTGCCGTCGTCGTTCATCATCTCGCAAATCACGCCGGCGGGCTTCAAACCCGCCATGCGCGCGAGATCAACCGCGGCTTCGGTATGACCGCGCCGCGCCATCACGCCGCCGTCGAGCGCGCGCAACGTCTGCAGCCGGCCTGGGCGGACCAGATCGCCGGGACGCGTGCCGTCGGCGATGGCGACCGCAATGGTGCGCGCACGATCGCGCGCCGACATCCCGGAAGCGACGCCTTCGCGCGCATCGATCGGCGTCGCGAACGCAGTGCCGAAACGCGTCGAGTTTCCATGGTCGTCGGTGATCAGCGCAAGCCCGAGGTCGCGCATGCGGCTCTCGGTCAGCGCGAGCGAGACCAGCCCGCGCGCACGGGTCGCCATGAAGTTGATCGCCTCGGGCGTCGCGCGCTCCGCGGCAACGAACAAATCGCCTTCGTTCTCGCGGTCTTCGTCGTCGACCAGAATCAGCATGCGGCCTTTGCGCACGTCAGGCAGCATCTGTTCGACGATGAACTCGCTGGTTTTTTTCAGCTCACTCATTTAAATTGACGTTAATCGGCGTTTATCTGCGGTTCTAATTGTTTTTCCTTTGCGTCCTTCGCGTCCTTTGCGGTTCAGGATGTTCAAGAAATCAACCGCAAAAATTCGCCACGCGTTCGTTCCTGCTCGAACTCGCCGGTGAACGCCGAAGTGGTCGCGATCGAATGCTGCTTCTGGATGCCGCGCATCACCATGCACAGGTGCTGCGCTTCGATCACCACCGCGACGCCGAGCGGTTTGAGCGTGTCCTGGATGCAGTTGCGGATCTCGACCGTGAGCCGCTCCTGCACCTGCAGCCGGCGCGCGTATGCATCGACCACGCGCGGAATTTTGGACAGGCCGACAATATGGCCGTTCGGAATGTAGGCAACGTGCGCCTTGCCGAAAAACGGCAGCAGGTGGTGCTCGCACAGCGAGTAGATCTCGATGTCCTTGACGATCACCATCTGCTGGTATTCTTCCTTGAACATCGCCGAGCGCAGAATCTGCGCCGGGTCAAGATCGTAGCCGTGAGTCAGGAACTGCAGCGCCTTGGCGACGCGCTCGGGGGTCTTCACCAGTCCTTCGCGATCGGGATCCGCACCGAGAGCTTTCAAAATCTCGCGATACTTGTCGGCGATGCGCTTCACGGTGTGCGGGTTGTACTGGTCGATCTTCTCGTACCCATCCATCTCGTTTTCCTGCTGCATCGTCGTTGTTATGCGCTTGTCCATGACGCCTCAGTATACTACCCGCTCATCCGGGCCCGGATGCTGGCGAGGATGCCGTCCTTGTTGAGACCGCAGCTTGCGAGCTGAAGTGCCGGATCGCCGTGGTCGACGTAGCGGTCCGGCAACCCGAGCTGCAGCACCGGCACTTTCAATCCGTGCTGCTGCAGCGACTCGAGTACCGCGCTTCCAGCGCCTCCCTTTACCACGTTCTCTTCGACCGTCACCAGCAGATCGTGGTTCCGCGCGAGTTGCGCGACCAGCGCGTCGTCAAGCGGCTTGACGAAACGCATGTTGGCGACTGTCGCGTCGAGTTCTTCCGCCGCTTCCAGCGCAGGCTTCAGCATGCTGCCAAACGCGAGGATCGCGACTTTCTTCGAGATCAGCGCGACTTTCCTGCCGTTGCGGCGGATCTCGCCCTTGCCGATCGGCAGCGCGCGCATTTCCTTCTGGATCACGGCGCCGGGACCCGTGCCGCGCGGGTAGCGCACCGCGGCCGGCGTATTCATCTGGAACGCCGTATACAGCATCTGCCGGCACTCGTTCTCGTCGGACGGCGCCATCACTGTCAGGTTCGGCAGGCAGCGCAGATAACTGAGATCAAAGCTGCCGTTATGTGTCGCGCCGTCGGCCCCGACCAGACCGGCGCGATCGATTGCGAGCACTACCGGCAGGTTCTGGATCGTCACGTCGTGGATGAGTTGATCGTAGGCGCGCTGAAGGAACGTCGAATAAATCACGACCACCGGCTTCATACCCTCGCACGCGAGTCCCGCGGCGAAGGTCAGCGCGTGCTGCTCGGCGATGCCGACATCGAAATAACGGTCGGGATAGGTTTCGGAAAAGCGCACCAGCCCCGAGCCTTCGCGCATCGCCGGCGTGATGCCGATCAGGCGGTGGTCGTGCTCGGCCATGTCGCACAGCCAGTCGCCGAATACCTGGGTGTAGGTCGGATTGCCGTCGCTCTTGCCGCCGACGATGCCGTCGTCCGGCTTGAACTTCGACACGCCGTGATACAGCACCGGATCCGCTTCCGCGAGCTTGTAGCCCTGGCCTTTCCTGGTCACGACGTGCAGGAACTGCGGGCCTTTCAACTCGCTGATGTTTTTCAGGGTCGGGATCAGCGCGTCGAGATCGTGGCCGTCGATCGGACCGATGTAATTGAAACCGAATTCCTCGAACATGGTGCCTGGCGTCACCATGCCCTTCACGTGCTCCTCGGCGCGCCGCGCCAGCTCCCCCAGCACCTTCTCTCCGGCACGCCGCGCGGCGGCGTAAAAGCGGCCGGACATCAGCTTCGCCAGGTATTTGTTGAGCGCGCCGACCGGCGGCGAGATCGACATGTCGTTGTCGTTCAGAACTACCAGCAGGTCGGCGGCGCCGGCGCCGGCGTTGTTGAGCGCCTCGTACGCCATGCCCGCGCTCATCGCGCCGTCGCCGATGATGGCGACCACGTGGCGCTTGACGCCGGCAAGCCGGCTGGCGATCGCCATGCCAAACGCGGCGCTGATCGAGGTGCTCGAATGCGCGGTGCCGAACGTGTCGTATGCGCTCTCCTCGCGCCGCGGAAAGCCTGAAATACCTTCCCACATGCGCAGCCGCTGCATGGCCTCGCGCCTGCCGGTCAGCACCTTGTGACCGTAGGTCTGATGGCCGACGTCCCACACCAGCCGGTCGTGCGGCGTGTCGAACACGTAATGCAGCGCGATCGTCAGTTCGACGGTGCCGAGATTCGAAGACAAGTGGCCGCCGGTCTGGCTCACCGAATCGAGCAGAAACTGGCGCAGCTCCTGCGCGAGCTGCGGCAGCTGCTTGCGGTCAAGCTGGCGCAGCTCGTGCGGGTCGTTGATGGTCGTCAGCAGATCGTACATTTCAATCAAAACTTCCGCAGCACGATGAAATCGGCGAGCTGGCGCAGGCGCAGCGCGCGCTCACCAAAACCGTCGAGCGCGTCAAGCGCGTCGCCCCGCAGCTCCCCGGCGAGTTTTTTTGCGTCTGCAACGCCGAGCACGCTGACGTAGGTCGGCTTGTTATGTCGCGCATCCTTACCCGCGGTCTTACCAAGCGTCGCCGTCGTCGCGTCGGTATCGAGCACGTCGTCGACCACCTGGAACGCAAGCCCGATGCATTTTGAAAAACGATCGAGTTGTTCGAGCTCGGCGGCATCGAGCGCTGCGCCACAACGCGCGCCGAGCAGCGTCGCGGCGCGGATCAGCGCACCGGTTTTGTGGATATGCATGAACTCGAGCTCCGGCAACGACAGCGTGACGCCGACTGCGGCAAGATCGATCGCCTGTCCGCCCGCCATGCCGCGCGAGCCTGCCGCCGCCGCCAGCAGCCTTACCATCTCGAGCTGCGCCGATGGATCGTCAGCCAGGCGATGTTCGGCGAGCAGCTGGATCGCGAGGCTTTGCAGCGCATCGCCTGCCAGCAGCGCAATCGCCTCGTCGAACTCGACATGACACGTTGGCTTGCCGCGCCGCAGCACGTCGTCGTCCATGCACGGCAGGTCGTCATGCACCAGCGAATAGGCGTGTATCAGCTCGACGGCCGCCCCCGCGATCGCGACGCGGCCAACGTCGGCGCGGGTGACTTCGCCCGCCGCAAACGCCAGCAGCGGCCGCACGCGTTTGCCGCCGCCGAGCGCTACGTAACGCATTGCCTGATGCAAGCGCTGCGGCGCGAGCTCGGCGCTCGGCAACGCCGCCTTCAGCTGCACTTCGATGCGCTGCTGATGAGCGCTCGCCCAGCGCTGGAAATCAGTCGTTGTTATCGTCATCGTCACCGGTGAGATTCTTCAGCGTACCGGCTTCGAGGACTTTGACCTGCTGCTGAGCGTCCGCTAGCTGGGCCTGGCAGAACTTGAGCAGCTCGGCGCCGCGCTTGTAAGCGGTCAGCGATTGCTCGAGCGACAGTTGCCCGCCCTCCATGCGCGTCACGATGTTTTCGAGCTCGCCAAGCGCGCTCTCGAACGTAGGATTTTGCTCTGATTTCGTTGACTTGGGCATGCTCGGGCGCCGCTGCTGAGGCAAACTGCGAACATAGCGCAATCAGAGGGTTGCGGTCAACGCAAGATGTAAGGAAAAATCGCCGCCAGCGACAGATTCCCGCAATTGGCGATAATGCCAGGCATTGACTTAACCAATTTGCCGGAGACGATCGATGCATGCCACGCTGCCGCTGATGCGGATCACGGACTTCCCGCCGATTCGGCGCGCGAAGCTCGACACGCTACAGGTGAACCTCGGCTACAAGTGCAACCAGTCGTGCGTGCACTGCCACGTCAACGCAGGGCCGACGCGCACCGAAATGATGTCGCTTGAAACTATCAACGATGTGCTCGCGTTCCTGCAGGCATCGCATGTCGGCAAGATCGACATCACCGGAGGCGCGCCGGAACTGAATCCGCATTTCCGCCACCTGGTACGCGCCGCACGTAACCTCGGCGCACACGTGATTGACCGGTGCAACCTGACTATCCTCGAGCAGCCCGGACAGGAAAATCTGGCGCAGTTTCTGGCCGATCAGCGCGTCGAAGTGGTCGCCTCACTGCCGTGCTACCTCGAAGAAAACGTCGACCGCCAGCGCGGCAGAGGCGTGTTCGAAGTCAGCATCCGCGCGCTGCAACTGTTAAACCGCATGGGCTACGGTCAGCCTGGCTCGGGACTTGAATTGAGCCTGGTCTACAACCCGCAGGGACCGGTGCTACCGCCAGCACAGGGTCAGCTCGAAGCCGACTATCGCACCCACCTCGGCAAGCGTTACGGCCTTGTTTTCAACGAGCTGTATGTACTGACCAACATGCCGATCCAGCGCTTTGGCAGCATGCTGATTTCGAAAGGACAGTTTGCGCACTACATGGACCTGCTGAAAAACGCGTATCAACCCGCCAATCTCGAAGCCGTGATGTGCCGCAGCCTGGTGAGCGTCGACTGGCGCGGATTCGTCTACGACTGCGACTTCAATCAGATGCTGGGCTTGCCGCTCGCCTACAAGGGTCGCGCGAAGACGCATCTGCGCGAGTTGATCGGCCGTGACCTTACGGACAATCCGATCGTGGTCGCGGATCATTGCTACGGCTGCACCGCAGGCCAGGGCTCGAGCTGCGGCGGCGCACTCGCCGCTTGATTTGTTATCAGACATGACTAAAGCTCGTGTACTGATGCTGGCGGCGATCGTTGCGCTGATTGCCGCGTTCTTCGCCTTGGACCTCGCGCACTATTTCAGTCTCGACTATTTCAAGTCGCAGCAAGCGGCGATCGACGCGTTTTATCAGGCGAACCCGCTCAAGACTGCGGCACTGTTTTTTGCGGCCTACGTCGCGGTTACCGGCCTGTCGGTGCCGGGCGCGGCGATCATGACGCTGGCCGCGGGCGCGATCTTCGGTCTGCTGTGGGGCACGGTGATCGTATCGTTCGCGTCTTCGCTCGGCGCGACGTTCGCGTTTCTGACTTCGCGCTTCGTGCTGCGCAACGCGATCCAGACACGCTTCGGCGGCAAGCTCGCTGCCATCAACGCCGGCGTCGCGAAAGACGGCCCGTTCTATCTGCTCACGCTGCGGCTGGTGCCCGCGTTTCCGTTCTTCGTGATCAACCTGGTGATGGGACTCACGCCGCTCAGAACCTGGACCTTCTACTGGGTGAGCCAGATCGGCATGCTCGCCGGCACTATCGTCTACGTCAATGCCGGAACCGAAATCGCGAAGATCGAGTCGCTGCGAGGAATCCTGTCGCCGGGGCTGATCATCTCGTTCACGCTGCTCGGGATTTTCCCATTGATCGCAAAATGGATCGTCAACATCATCAAGGTGCGCAAGGAATATGCAAAATGGAACAAGCCGGCGAGTTTTGACCGCAACCTGGTCGTAATTGGCGCCGGTTCGGCGGGGCTCGTCACCGCTTACATCGCCGCCGCGGTCAAGGCACGGGTGACGCTGATCGAGAAACACAAAATGGGAGGCGACTGCCTCAACACCGGCTGCGTGCCGTCGAAAGCGCTGATCCGCTCGGCCAGGCTGCTGTCGCATATCAAGCGCGCGCCGGAATTCGGCATCCGCTCGGCAAGCGCCGAGTTCGATTTCGCTGACGTGATGGAGCGCGTGCAGCGCATTATCAATACTGTTGCACCGCACGACTCGAGCGAGCGCTACCGCCAACTCGGCGTCGAGTGCATCACTGGCGACGCGAAAATCACCTCGCCGTGGACAGTTACGGTCAATGGCAAGACGCTCACCACGCGCAGTATCGTGATCGCCGCCGGCGCGCGGCCGTTCATCCCGCCGGTTCCGGGCCTGAAGGAAATCAACCCGTTGACTTCCGACACCCTATGGTCGCTGCGCAAGCTGCCGCGGCGGCTGGTGGTGCTCGGCGGCGGACCGATCGGCTGCGAGCTTGCGCAATGCTTCGCGCGCTTCGGCAGCGAGGTCACGCAGGTCGAAATGCTGCCGAGGATTTTGATACGCGAAGACCCGGAGGTTTCGCGGATGGTCATCGAACGCTTTGAGGCCGAAGGCATCAAGGTATTGGTCAACCACAAGGCCAAGCAGGTGCTGGTCGAAAACGGCGAGAAGTTCCTGGTGGTCGAAAGCGTTGGACGCGAATCGCGAATCGCTTTCGATGAGCTGCTGTGCGCGGTCGGCCGCGTCGCCAACACCAGCGGCTACGGACTCGAAGAACTGGGCATCCCGGTGTCAAAAACACGCACGGTCGAAACCAACGAATACTTGCAGACGCTGTATCCCAACATCTACGCCTGCGGCGACGTCGCCGGCCCGTTTCAGTTCACCCATACCGCCGCGCACCAGGCGTGGTACGCGGCGGTCAACGCGCTGTTCGGCGGCATCAGGAAATTCAAGGCGGATTACTCGGTGATTCCGTGGGCGACATTCACTGATCCGGAAGTCGCGCGCGTCGGTTTGAACGAGCAGGACGCCAGGCAGCGGGGCATCGCCTACGAAGCCACTACTTACTGCATGGACGATCTCGACCGCGCGATCACCGACGGCGAGGCGCACGGCGTGGTCAAGTTACTGACGGTGCCGGGCAAGGACAAAATCCTCGGCGCCACCATCGTCGGCGAGCATGCCGGTGATCTGCTCGCCGAATACGTTACCGCGATGCGTCACGGCCTGGGTCTCAACAAAATACTCGGCACCATACATACTTACCCGACGCTCGCCGAGGCAAATAAATACGCGGCCGGAGTATGGAAGCGCGCGCATAAACCCGAGAAACTGCTGCAATGGGTGGAGCGCTATCACGCGTGGATGCGGGCGTGAAAAGCTTGACAGTCAGATAAGCGGTTGACTAACTGGGATGGGTTGGCGCAGCTCAATGCGTGACCACGGAGAGCACGATGCCTGATACTGGTAAACTGACGACATCACCCGATGCGCCTGGCGGGTTCGAGGCGCTTGCCTATGCGCCGATCCATGTGGTGGCCGACCAGCTTCGAACCGGTACATTGAGCGCGAGCGCGCTTCTTGACTGTTATCTTCGACGCATCCGTCGTTATGACGAAAAACTCCACGCATTCGTGGAGGTCTATGAGAGCGATGCGCGCGTCGCGGCTGAGTTGGCTGACCGGGCGTTACAGACCGGTCAACGTCTCGGCCCCTTGCATGGCATTCCGATCGCATTCAAGGACCTCCTCGAGATCGAGGGCAGGAGGACGACCGGGGGCTCGCTGATTTGGCGCAAGCGCGTGTCGCCGGTCACTTCGACGGTTGTGCAGCGGCTCACAGCCGCCGGCATGATCACTCTCGGCAAGACCCATATGGTGGAGTTTGCCTTCGGCAGTTGGGGCACGAACGCGACGATGGGCACGCCGTGGAATCCGTGGGATCCACACGTGCACCGCGCGCCCGGTGGATCGAGCAGCGGCTCCGGAGTCGCTGTCGCAGCCGGCCTCGCGCCGGCGGCAATCGGCAGCGACACCGGCGGCTCCGTGCGCATCCCGGCCAGTTTGTGCGGCATCGTCGGACTGAAAACGACTGTGGGCCGCGTCAGCATTCACGGCGCCCTGATGTTGAGCGATACCCTCGACACGCTGGGGCCTATGACCCGCGATGTGGAGGATGCAGCGTTGCTATTCGCGGCGATGCACGGACCCGATCACCATGACCCGCGGACCCTCCCGCATCCGCCGGTGGATGTGCTGACTGACCTCAAGACGGGCGTGGCAGGCATGCGCCTGGCCGTGTTGCCCGAAGCGGAACTTGGAGAAATCGATCCTGAAGTTTCGCGCGCGTTCGCACTTGCGCTCGACGTAACGCGCGAACTCGGCGTGCGCATCGATACGCTCCAGCTGCCGATTTCCTACAAACGGCTCGCCGATCTCACGGGCAAGCTCATCGCGGCGGAAGGTTATGAATTGCACCGTGAATGGATCGATCGCGACGACCTGCCGTTCGACGCGGACGTTCGCGACCGGATACGCTGGGCGAAAACGCTGTCAGCCGCCGACTACATCCGGATTATGGCCGATCGAAGACGAATGCAACGCGAAATGGAGCGGACGCTGCGTGACTTCGATGCTCTCTTGATGCCCACGACGCCGCTGCCGGCGCTGCCGTTGTCTGAAGTTGATCAGAACAAATCACCGATGAGCCTGCTGACCCGGCCGGTCAATCTACTTGAGCTCTGCGCGCTCGCGCTGCCGTGCGGCTTCACCGGGGGCGGGCTGCCAATTTCGCTGCAGATCATCGGGCGCGGCTACCAGGAAGCTCGTGTCCTGCGCATCGGCTGGGCCTTCGAAAAAGCTACCGAGTGGCACACGCGGCGGCCGCCAATACCCTGACGATTTGACCGGGGAAACGGCAATCACCTGCGTATAGAATTGCATGATGGTTCCACTGTCTATCATCATACCTTGCCTCGACGAGGCCAGCGGCATGGTCGCTGCGCTCGAGCGCCTGCAGCCGCTGCGCCGGCGCGGCGCCGAGATCATCGTCGTCGACGGCGGCAGCAGCGACGGCAGCGTCGCGCTGGCTGCACCGCAAGCCGATCGGGTGTTGGCCGCGCCACGCGGGCGCGCATCCCAGATGAACGCCGGCGCCGCTGTCGCGCGCGGCGGCATTTTGCTCTTTCTGCATGCCGACTGCGTGTTACCGCCCGACGCCGACCGGTTGATTGTTGAAGGTTTCGCCACGAGCAGCAGGCGCTGGGGGCGCTTCGACGTGTGCCTTGCCGGAGGCCACGCCCTGCTCGGGTTGATCGCGTTCATGATGAACCTGCGCTCGCGCCTGACGGGGATCGCCACCGGCGACCAGGGCATCTTCGTCACGCGCGCGGAATTTGACGCCGTCGGCGGCGTTCCGCAGATGCAGCTGATGGAGGACATCGCTTTTTCCAGGATCCTTAAATCGCGTGGCGCGCCACTGTGCCTGCGTGTGCGCATTACTGTATCCGGCCGTCGCTGGGAAGAGTGCGGCGTGCTTCGCACTATAGTGCTGATGTGGCGGCTGCGCCTCGCCTATTTCCTCGGCGCCGACCCCGCCGATCTCGCGTTGCGTTATGATGGCTCCCGCGCCCGCCGCTGACACGCGGATCATCGTGTTCGCGCGTGCGCCCGAGCCCGGCGCGGTCAAGACGCGCCTCATACCGTTGCTGGGCGCTGAGCGCGCGGCGGCGTTGCAACGCATACTGATCGATCGCGCCATCACGACCGCGCTTGCAGCCGGCATCGGTCCGGTCGAATTGTGGTGTGCGCCTTCAGCGCAGCACCCTCTGCTCACACATTGCGCCGAACGCCACGGCATCGAAGCGGCAAGCCAATGCGATGGCGACCTCGGCGTGCGCATGCTGCACGCGGCGGTGGTGGCGCTTGCAGCCACCCCGCGCGTCATCATCATTGGATCCGATTGCCCGGCCTTGACCAGCGGCGATTTGCAGCGCGTCGCCGCCGCGCTCGTCAACCACCACGACGCGGTGCTGGTCCCCGCCGAGGACGGCGGCTATGTGCTGATCGGGCTCAAGTGGTGGGATGCGCGGCTGTTCGCGGATGTAGCGTGGGGCACCGATCAGGTGATGACTGCCACGCGCGAGCGGCTCGCGGCGCTCAACTGGCGCTGGCTCGAGTTACCTTCCGCGTGGGATGTCGACCGCCCCGCCGATTTCCGGCGCCTCGCCGCGAGCGGGCTGATTCCCGATCTCGAACAGGTAATTGGATAACGAATGCCCGCCAAAATAATCCGTTGCCTTTTGCGGCAATTACAGGGACAATACTTGTCTTCTAAGGGCTTGTTAATAAATGCTTTCAAAGCATCGGCGGCGATTTTCGTTACCCTAAGTCTAGAAACCACGCTGCATGTCAGACCTGGCCAGCCTACACGCGCTGAGTAAAACCTCCCCGCAACTTCCTGTTCACTGGTACTTCGATCCGCAGATCCACGCCCTCGAGCAACGGCTGCTGTTCGAGCGCGGCCCCGGCTACATCGGCCACGAGCTGATGGTGCCCAACACCGGCGATTTTCACGTGCTGGAATGGATGGGTAACGC
>PLYS01000500.1 GCA_003153455.1 Betaproteobacteria bacterium
ACCAGGCTGCGCTACGCCCCGAACTAAAATTATAACAGATGGGGTGATGCGAAAGCGCGCACAGAATAGCAGATTGCGTCAGCGGCGCAGTATGTCGAGCACGCTCTTGATTTCATTGCGCAACGCGGAGAGATTCGTCCTGCAGGGGGCGTCAGTACGGCTGGTATTGGCCGGCTCCGTGACGATCTCGTCCAATCGGTTGCGCGCACCGTTGATGGTGAAACCCTGTTCGTAGAGCAGATCGCGGATACGCCGGATCAGCAGCACCTCGTGATGCTGATAATAGCGTCGGTTGCCGCGGCGCTTGACCGGCTTGAGCTGCGTGAACTCCTGTTCCCAGTACCGCAGTACGTGCGGCTTGACGCCGCACAATTCGCTGACTTCACCGATTGTAAAGTAACGCTTGGCGGGTATCGGTGGCAGCGTTTCCTTAGGGCTGTGGGTTATTTCCATCGCTATAGTTTTGTTCAACCATTGCTTTCAGCTTCTGCGAAGCATGGAAGGTCACCACGCGCCGAGCCGTGATCGGAATCTCCTCGCCGGTCTTCGGGTTGCGGCCAGGCCGTTGCGGCTTGCCACGCAACTGAAAATTGCCGAACCCCGAAAGCTTCACACCCCCTCCGTTTTCCAGCGCCAAGCGGACCTCCTCAAAGAAAGACTCCACCATGTCCTTGGCCTCGCGCTTGTTGAAACCGACATTCTCAAACAGCAGATCTGCCAACTCGGCCTTGGTTAAAGTCATATTTTCCCCTTATTTGCGGAGCCTTGCTTGGAATTGTTCTTGTAACACTTGAAGCAGTTGCCCGATAGCGGCTTCAACTTCAGCATCCGTCAATGTTCTATGAGTATCTTGCAATAATATCCTAAACGCAACACTTTTTTTATCTGAATCAATGCCTTTGCCGCGATATACGTCAAACAGCGCGACCTCAGAAACAATCCCCGGCGCGTACTTTTTGAGTGCATCAAGCATGGCTTGCGCTCCGATGCTTTCTGCTACTTCGACCGAAATGTCACGCCGCATCAGCGGCTGCCGGGAGAACTCACGGTAATTGGCCGGCTTTCTGCCTGTCACCGCGTCGAGGTTTAGCTCGAAAACCATTGGTGCAAAAGGAAAATCATACTTCTGCTGCAGCTGCGGATGCAATTCCCCCAGCCATCCGATCTGCACCTCTCCCAGGGTCACTTTGGCGGTCCGTCCCGGGTGCAGCGCCGGGCATTGCGCTACCTCAAAGCTGGCTATGTCGGGCGCCATCAAAGCTTCTAAGTCAGATTTCACATCGTAAAAATCTATTTTTCGTGCTGTCATGCCCCATTGCTCGGGCATGGCTTCGCCATATGCGAGCCCGCCGAGCATGGTCACTTGCTCGTAATCGGAGCCGGCATGCGCGAAGCAACGGCCGACCTCGAACAGCCGCACGCGCTCCTGCTGCCGGCTCAAATTCAGTCTCAGGCAATCGACCAGGCTCGCGATCAAGCTCGAACGCATCACGTTCAGGTTTGCGGCGATCGGATTGGCGAGCGCGACCGGATCGCTGTTGGCGCAGAAATCGATTTCCCACTGGCGGTTGACGAAACTGTAGCTCACGATTTCCTGGTAATCGCGCGCCACCATCAACGCGCGCAACGCCGTGGTGCTGATGCGCGTTTCGGTCGCGGGCAGCATCGCGGCCGGCCCACTTGGCGGGTTGGCGGGAATCTTGTCATAACCATGGATGCGCGCGACTTCCTCGATCATGTCCTCCTCAATCACGAGATCGAAGCGGTAGCTGGGTGGTGTGACCAGGAACTCGTCGCCGTGCGCTTCGAACACGAGCCCCAACCGGCGCAAGATATCGGCAATCTGCTGTTCAGTGAACTCGATGCCGAGCAGGCGCCGCGCACGCGTGCGCCGCAGGCGCACCGGCTCGCGCTCCGGCAGCGTTGCATTGGCTTCACACACCGGCCCCGCCTTGCCGCCGCAGATTTCGAGCACGAGTTGTGTCGCGCGCTCCATCGCCTGCGCGGTTGCTGCGAAATCGACGCCGCGCTCGAAGCGATATGACGAATCCGAGCCGAAGCCGAGCAGGCGCGATTTGCCGGCAATCGCGGCCGGATCGAAAAACGCGCTCTCAAGCAGAATATCTTTGGTATCAGGCGTGACCGCGCTGTCCATGCCGCCCATAATACCGGCGAGCGCGAGCGGTCTATTATTGTCGGCTATAACGAGCAGGTTGACGTCGAGCGCGATTTCCTGCTCGTTCAGCAACTTGAGCTTCTCACCGCTGCGGCCACAGCGAACGTGAATGCCGCCGTCGATGCGCGCAAGGTCAAACGCGTGCAGCGGCTGTCCCAGCTCGAGCATCACGTAATTGGTAATGTCGACGATAGCGCTGATGCTGCGCAGGCTGCTGCGCTCAAGGCGCTGCACCATCCAGCGCGGCGCCACTGCACGCGCATTAACACCGCGTACAATGCGGCCGCAGTAGCGCGGACACGCCGTCTCGTCTTCAAGCACGATTTCGATGCGGTCGGATGACGTGGACTGCACCGCGGCAGTTAAGTCCGGAGTCAGGGCGCAGCCCGTGACGGCGGCCACTTCGCGCGCAACGCCGAACACGCTCAGGCAATCACCGCGGTTCGGCGTCGGCTTGATCGTGAACAGCTGATCGTCGAGATCAAGATAGGTGCGGACGTCGGCGCCGGGCGGCGCGTCAGCGGGAAGTATCAGCAGCCCTGATGCGTTATCCGAAAGGCCAAGCTCTTGCGCCGAGCACAGCATTCCATTTGATTCGACGCCGCGCACCTGCGCCTGCTTAATCGTTAAACCGGGCAGCCTGGCGCCGACCTGCGCCAGCGGCACGCGGATGCCGGCACGCACGTTGGGCGCACCGCACACCACTTCCAGCGACGCGCTGCCGGTGCTGACACGGCATACCGTAAGGCGGTCGGCGTCCGGATGCTTGTGCACCTCGTGCACCTCCGCCACTACCACCTTGTCGAATGCGGGCGCAACCGGCTCGACCAGCTCGACCTCGAGGCCGGACATCGTCAGCGCGTCAGCGAGCGCACGGCTTGCGAGCGGCGGGTTGACGAAAGTGCGCAGCCAGTTTTCCGAGAACTTCATTAATTGAATTGCTTCAAAAACCGCAAATCGTTCTCGAAAAACAGCCGCAGATCGTTGACGCCGTATCTCAACATCGTGAGCCGATCCGGCCCAAGACCGAATGCAAAGCCCTGGTGTTTCTCGCTGTCGATGTTGACGTTCTTCAGCACGTTCGGATGCACCATGCCGCAGCCGCCGATCTCCAGCCACCCGTCGCCGAAGCTCATGTCGATCTCGGCCGACGGCTCGGTAAACGGGAAGAACGAGGGACGAAAGCGCACCTTGAGATCGTCGCGCTCGAAAAAACGGCGCAGGAAATCGGCAACCACGCCTTTCAAATCGGCAAGGCTGATGTGCTCATCGATCCACAGCCCCTCGATCTGGTGGAACATCGGCGAATGGGTGGCGTCGGAATCGACCCGATAAACGCGGCCCGGCGCGATGATCTTGATCGGCGGCCGGTGTGTTTCCATGTAGCGGATCTGGATCGGCGAGGTGTGCGTGCGCAACAGGTGCTTGCCGTCGTCGACGTAAAACGTGTCGTGCATCGAGCGCGCCGGATGATTTTCCGGCTGATTGAGCGCGGTAAAGTTGTAGTAGTCGGTCTCGATCTCGGGGCCATCGGCGACTTCGAATCCGATCGAATGAAACAGCGCTTCGATACGCTGCATGGTGCGCGTCACCGGATGCAGTCCCCCGACACCAGCCCCGCGCCCAGCCAGCGTAACGTCGAGCGCTTCCTGTGCGAGCTGTGTTTCGAGTCTGCGTGACTGGATTTTTTCGCGCTGCGCGGCGAGCGCCGCCTCGAGCCGTTCCTTGGCGGCGTTGATGCGTGCGCCCATCGACGGGCGTTCGGTTGCGGGCAGCTTGCCGAGGCTTTTCAGCAAACCGGTAAGCGCGCCCGCTTTGCCGAGATAACGCGCCTTGGCCTGCTCGAGCTGTGCCGCATCGTCGATGCGGGCGAACAGCTTGAGCGCTTCCTGAACGACCGTCTCGAGCTTTTCCATCTTGATAACCGAGTCGAAAAAAAAGGAGGCTAGGCTAGCCTCCTTTTTGTCATCGAATCCGCTTAGACACCGAGGCTGGCCTTGGCTTTTTCGACAAACTTTATAAACGCCGGCTTATCCAGCACCGCGATGTCGGCGAGCACCTTGCGGT
>PLYS01000028.1 GCA_003153455.1 Betaproteobacteria bacterium
CGATCGCCCGACGCGCGCCGAGGTGATTCTCGAGCTCCCGACCGCAATCGCCCCGCATCGCGTGCGCAAGCTCGTCACCGGGATCATCGACGACTTTTCGGAAGTGGACTCGACGCAGTCTATCGTCGTCCTTCCCCAGAAACACGCGGGCAGCCACGCGAGCACGACCTACCGCGCAGCGTTCTGGGTGTCGCAATATGCCGAGCGCGCTGACGTCGAAGGCCGGGTGCTGCGCCGCACCTGGTATGCGTTTCAGCGCGAAGGGATCGCGTCACACATTGAAGCTCGTCCGGACCAGGAATCGGACGCGAAATCGGCGGGACTCGTGAGCGCGGTAGGCGCCGCGCTGCGCACGGCTCCTATACATCTGAACGATGCGCCGGAAACCCTGACGAAATCCGTAATCGCCGCGGGCGTAAGCCTGCTCTACGACGACGGCGAGCGAATCGTGCTGCCCGAGCGCCTTGTGGGGTGTTTTTGCGTGTTGATCGACGGCCAGTTGTCGGAAATCACGCCGGCTCGCGAAAACCCCGGCGCTTCAGTGCCCTCGAAAGCGGCCGCACGTGCCGGACACGAGCTGACCCGGGCAGCCTCGCTCGCGCTGATCGAACGCGCGCTCGCGGCGCGCATCGGTCCTTATGCCGGCCACTCGGTTGCACGCGCGTCGGCAAACGGCGCCAGCCTGGCCGCGATCTGCACGGCCGTTGCGGAAGAGATCGACGACCCCGACGAGCGGCGAGCCTTCCTGCGGGAAGCGAGCCCGCCCCCCCAACAGATGTGGGGGCCGGGCTTCCTGTTTCGCTGCCAACGAGATTCGGCGCAGCGTCTCGTGTCCCAGCCGCCGTTGCGGGCAGTCGATTACGCCCTCATGCTCGTTGCGCCCGAGGCTGCCCTCAAGGCCGCGAATGAGCCGAACGACACCGCTGCGGCTCGCCCTGGAAAAAAATGACTCGCGCCGCGAACGACGTGTTCTGGTCGATGACGCGTAACGTGCCGGTGGCGGGAAGCTTCGCCGCGTCCCAACGATCCCCAAATCTACTGCTCGCGTACCGGGGTTAATATCCCTGTGCATATCATGGTTGTTTACTACCATCTTGCTCCGGTAATATACGGGCGCAGATTGTAGAGAGGAGCGAATGAACAATCGCTGAAATTTAGCCTGAATTAGTCGGCATGAGTCCTGCTCGACTGAATTGGTTTTTTGTTCCAACACCACTATTAAGGGAATGCCTTGAAAAAACTGATTATTGCCGCGGCTGTGATGGCCGCCTTTGCCGGAAGCCTTGCCCGCGCAGAAGACCAAAAGCCTGACAATGAAGTCAGCTTCAATGCCAGCATTTCGTCGGACTATCGACTCCGCGCCATTTCGCAGAGCCGTCTGAAACCGTCCCTGCATGGCGGTGTCGATTACACGCACAATCCCTCTGGCTTTTACGCAGGTACCTTGCTCTCCTACATCACGTGGATCAAGGATACCCCGGGGGCAGGCAGCACCCCTCTTGAGGTGGATTTGTATGGAGGCAAACGCGGCGCTATCACCAAGGACTTTACTTATGATGTTGGCGTGATGGCCTTCATCTACCCGGGCAATAACATGAATAATGCGACTTGCGCCTGCCATGCGAATGCCAACACTGCCGAAATCTACGGTCAGGTTGGCTATGGCCCTGGATACATCAAGTACTCGCGTGCGATGACCAATTTCTTAGGATCTCCCAATAGCAAAAATAGCGGCTATCTGGACCTTGGCGCAAATATCGATGTAATTGAAAAGCTTGTTCTGAACCTGCATGTGGGACACCAAGTGGTCGTTAACCATTCAAACGAAACCTACACCGATTGGAAGATCGGTCTGACCCGGGATTTCGGGGTTGTTACAGGTGCGATTGCCGTGATGGGCACCAATGCCGACAAAAGCGCGTATACCTCTCCGGCGGACGGCTCATTCTTGGGAAAAACCAGTTTCATGGTCTCAGTCAGCAAAACTTTTTAGGAGGGTAACAATGATAAAGATATTGATTGCTTGCGTAATTTTGGCCTTCTCCGCGTCGTCCTTTGCAGCCAGCAAACACAGTGGGAAGAGCTCCAGCTCTAGCGGAAGCGGTTCCAGCGGGAAGGGTTCCAACTCCAGCGGAAGCGGCTCCAGCGGGAAGAGCTCCAGCTCCAGCGGAAGCGGCTCCAGCGGGAAGAGCTCCGACTCCAGCAGCGGGAAGAGCTCCAGCGGGAAGAGTTCCAGTGAAAGCTCCAGTGGGAAGAGTTCGAGTCAATAGTTCTAGCGTGCGCGTGAATACGACGAAGAACGGCGTTGTTGCACGGATATCGCGGGGAGATTGGCATAAGACTGAGCATGCCAATAGTTTCCGCAGGTATCCGGCGCGCCGCCCTACAGTCAGCGCAGATATAGACGACGCCATTTAAATACGTTATTGGCATTGACTCTCCGTGCCCGGCGCGACACGGAGGCGTCGGGAAGCAGCGATTGTTGCGAGATGTGCCTTTTCTGATCAACGGCAAATCTGTGCCGTGTGAATCGTGCGGTGTTACGGCGAGGAAGAGTCTCTTGGTCCATAATGGTGTCCGCTTAAAAATAGACGGACACCATGTTCCCTAATCCATCTCCAGCCGTCTATACGGAACTTGGAAGACGCTTATCCTATAAGAGATTACAACGTTCTCACGCCGCTAAAGGAGCCTACTGGTTGCTTTTCCGGCAGGCGCCAGCGAGCCATCGATACTAAGAACGTGGGGAAAACGTGGGGATTCAGCGAGTGTTGGCGTGTTTCGGCGAGTGAGGGCGGGCGCAAACGTTAAGATCTAAGCGAGTTAATTCAACTCTTAATCCGTAGGTCCGGGGTCGACTCCCCGACGCCCTACCAGAA
>PLYS01000401.1 GCA_003153455.1 Betaproteobacteria bacterium
GCGGATCACAAGGGCACGCTCAGGCAATGAACAAAGGTCTTTCCCGACTGACTATCGCCGTTCGCGGTTAAGCTTTGATTTCCGGGATAGGGCGAGGTGAAACGATACAAATGTTGGCCGATATAGGTGTACCGGACCCCCACGACCTGCCGTATGAAAGACCTCGGTTGCGGGAATGGTTTCATTCGTGCTGTCGGTGCTGCCTACTTTTCAGAACTCTGCGTGCACTCTAACACCATACATGGTCACCGGGCCGCGATCCGAATTGTAGGCGGGATTGGCCACCCGCTGGATGTCCAACGTCAACCACGTAAATCTGTTCACGTTAATGTTGTAGTACGCTTCAATGGCCCGCTCGGGCTTGTAGCTGACCGTAAGCGTTCCAAGACTCTTCTTTAACGTTCTCAGCAGCGGCTGGGAACGTCACTAAAGGCAATGCAACCGGTTCATGCTCGGCCACTTGGTCTTGTCCAAAGGCCAACTGGGCGAGCATGGCGAGTGCAATGGCACACGCTAGTCTCAGCATCGGCAGCTCTTTGATCTTTTTCATGTTTTTACTCCAACCATGTACGGCCGTGTGCCACGACGTTGATCCGGCGTACGGTCGTGCGGCACCGGCGAGGATCTGAGTTCGAGCGCGAAGCCCGACAAACAGCGCCGCTGGTGCGGTTACGTTATGAGGGGTGCGCCTGAATTGCTTGCTTGCCGCATAAGCCGCGACACGGAAACTACTGGAAGCGCACTGCCTCGCTTACTGGCGAGACAGCGGCAAGGGAAATGAAGCTATCTTGCGATCAGTCGCGCCGACTTACGCCGCCTTTTGACGGCAATCTAGGACAACTACCCAAGACAAATCTCTCATACAATGGGATGTGCCGATTATTTTCGATTGAGAAATCGGTGTCAAGAAATTTCTGTGATTTTTACAACAACTTTATACGTCTTCAGATCTGCATCCCCCCCGACGTCAATGCGTACACCAGCGCCAAGCGCTCACCCGAGCTACCCGACTTGCCTGCGGTGGCTCAGGCGGGGGTCAAGGGCTATGCCGTGGCGGCCTGGTTCGGCATGGTGAGACCTTCACAGATTTCTATGGCCCGCACTGGCTGCTCGTGGCTTTGACGGTGGCGCTGGCTCTGATAGGTGTTGTGATGTGGGGCGCACTCACCGGCTCGATGTTGCCGCTGTTGCTGAGACGACTAAGATTTGACCCGGCTACTTCGTCGGCCCCGCTCGTGGCTAGCGTGCGCATGACCGCGGTCATGACGCGTTCGATGGCCGGCCTTGTCATAGCAAGCCATACCTTCACGCTGTTGGAGCGAACGACCGGCTGGACGCTCAGAAACTTCACCCCCCCTCCGCAAGCGCCGTTCACAGCCTGTTGCAGCGGGGTCACTAAACCAGCGTCGACTTTGATGGGCATCATGAATTTGAGTCCGACCCGGCCCACCGATCGGCCAACCACCTAGGAGCGATGCCGTCTTTACATTGTTGCACGTTGACCGAATCGGCGTTGTAAGATGCCGTGCATGATGGCCGATTTCGAACCAGATTCTGGGCTCTACTCGCACGGCGACGCGCTCGATGCTCTGAACAGGAGCGTGCCGCTCGAACAAAAGCTGGCCGCGATCCACGAGGCCCTTTATGCGCAAATGAACTTCGTGGACCGAATCTCGGTCGCCGCATACGACCGGGCGACCGACCTGCTCAAGACGTTCCTCGCCAGTTCTCCGGGCCACAATGACCTGGTGCGTTACGAGGCGCGCCTGTCGGAGTTGCCGTCTCTTTCGGAAATCCTGCGGAGCGGCCATCCGCGCGTCGTCAATGACCTCGGTATCTTTCGCGATGGGCGCCGAGTTCACACGAAAATCCTCGAGGAGGAAGGATACCGCTCCAGCTATACGGTCCCCTTGTACCTCGATGGCTCATTCTGGGGATTTATCTTCTTCAACTCTCGCACGTCCGGCCAGCTTTCGGAACCGGCGCTTCGCGCGCTCGACGTGTACGCTCATCTGATCTCGGCAGTCGTGACCGCCGAGATGCTCGCCGTCCGGATTCTTGCCGCTGCCGTCAAGACAGCCCACGACATGGTTCACTACCGCGATCCGGAAACCGGCGCGCACATCGACCGCATGGCCCGCTATGCCCGTTTGATTGCGCAGCATCTCGCTGCGACCGGCGCCACTGCCCTCGACGACGCCACCATCGAACGCATTTTCGAGTTCGCTCCCTTGCACGATATCGGTAAGCTCGCTCTGCCCGACCGCATTCTTCTCAAGCCCGGTCGGCTCTCGGATGCGGAACGCGAGGAAATGAAGCAGCACACGGTGCGCGGCCTGGAAATGATCGAGGCGATCGCTCACAATTTCGGTCTCGAGCACCTCGATGGCCTCGACCTGCTGCGTCACATCGCGGAGTCACATCACGAAACCATGGACGGAAGGGGTTATCCGCGCGGACTGCGCGACGGCGGGATCCCGCTCGAGGCACGTATCATTGCCGTCGCAGACGTCTTCGACGCCCTGACCAGCACGCGCCCGTACAAGCCTTCGTGGTCCAACGACGAGGCCTTCGCGTGGCTGCGCAAGATGGCAAGGTCCAAGTTCGATGAGGAGTGCGTCGAGGCGCTTGTCTTCAACGCGAAAAAGGTAAAGGAAATCCAAGCGCGGTTCCGGGACTCCGACATGCAGCCTCCGCCCAGCCCGAGTTGAATCAGGGACCGGGGGATAACTTGGACGTGACCAAAACGTGTACCGCTTGGCGAATCTCGACGAGCGGTGGGCGGGTAAGGGCGGACCGCAAACACTTCGATTTCGAGGCAAAACTTCAACTCTTAATCCGTAGGTCCGGGGTCGACCTCCCGACATCCCACCAGTTTTCTTGCTTGGCAGGCGGCTTAAAATCTTTCGTCGCTCCCGCGAAGACAAAAGCTCACGGGATTTCCCGCCAAGCAGATCGACGTCCTGCCGGATTCCCGCCCGCGCGCGCGACAGCGCGCTATTTCACAATCTCGCGCCCGGCAAGTTCGGGCTGCGCGCCCTCGGCATAGCAGCAAGGGTCAAAGGGGCCACGCTCGAATTATGAGGGCGTATCCTGGGCCGTGTCCACACGCGGTCGGCCTCGCGGTACGGCGAACTACGGTAGACAGAACTCCTCGATTTAATCGAGCGTGGCCCCTTTAGCCGGTAAACACGGGTAGTGCACTGAGACTATACGCGAACCGTTTGGAGTATGTGCGTTAGCGCACAGACGGTCATTCAGGACCGGCCATAATCAACACAGCGGTGGACGGGTATCGGCGGGTTTTTCGCAGCGAACTTCCCGCCACCTGCTGCTGTTGGTCGCGGGCATCGCAGCGACTTTGTGCTGTGCCGCCGGAAATGCGACTGGCACCAATTGTGAACTAACCAAGGAGATCGCCATGAACTGGGACCGTATTGAAGGCAACTGGAAACAAGCCAAAGGCAAAGTGAAGGAGCAATGGGGCAAGCTGACCGATGATTATCTGAACAAGATCGCCGGCAAACGCGATCAACTGGTCGGCAAGATCCAGGAATCCTATGGCATTGGCAAGGAAGATGCCGAACGTCAGGTCAAGGACTGGGAAGCGCGGAACGAGGCCCTGTTCAACGACGTTCGCAAGCACTGAGCCAAAGCCGGGCATACCGGCTGTTGAGTCACGCAGCAAACATTTTTAATCTCAGACAGGAAGACCATGAATACTAAACTTGCAACAACACTGGTAATCGGCGCGCTGCTCGCGCCCGTGGCGGGCTACGCCGCCGAGAAATCGATGACCCAAAACGTCAAGGAAGCCGTCGCTGATTCGGTGATCACCACCAAGATCAAAGCCGAATTCGCGAAGGACAAGCAGGTCAGCGCGATGAACATCAAGGTCGTTACCGACGACAAGGGTGTTGTGACGCTGAGCGGCAACGCCAAGAGCAAGGCTGAAGCAGACCAGGCCGTCAAGATTGCGCGCGATACCAAGGGCGTGAGCTCGGTCACGAACGACATTCTGGTTCAAGCCAAGTAAACCAGGCAACACCCGTAACACAGGATCCCGTCATCAAGCCCCGTGCCGGGCAGGTGACGGCATTCCTGTTTGCGGGGCCGGTCGCGGTGATCGCGCCGGTCCTTCCGGCGCTGTACGGCAACGAACCTTGAACGCTGTGCGTCACGCGCGTCAGGATTTGCGTCTGGCTGCGCGTTTGCGTTTTGCCGCAGGCGCGCCGTGGATCAACAGCACCGGCAACCGTGTGGACCGGGCTATGGCCTCGGCCGCGCTCCCAAGAAAAAAATGCTGAATACCGCTTTGCGCATGCGTGCCCATGACAATGATGTCCGCCTGCCACTTTTTCGCCTCCCTGAGGATGAGGTTGGACAAGGCCCCCAGCAGCTTTTTATAGAGCACGTACTCGGCTTTTATTCCCTGTCGCCTGGCGAGAGTCACTGCGTCGTTCAGGGTCTTTTTGCCATCATCGATAAACGTCGCCAGCAATCGCCCCGTGGCGTCCAATGCCTCGGGATATTGAGCCAATACCGTCTCATCGACGATGTGGATGATCCGAAGGCGTGCTTTCTGGTCCTTCGCAAACCGCACTGCTTCCCGCAGGCCCTGCATTGAAGCGGAGCTGCCGTCTACCGGCACCAGGATTTTTTTATACATAAAGAGATCGCGCCGCGCAATGTCTTACGGACAGGACAGCGGGGCAGAACTCGGCACTCAGTGATCCTGCAGCGCCATGTGCTCGTCTACCAAAGCCCGGATATCGGCGCGCATGGGTTGTGACTCCACGCCGGCCGCGACAGGCGGCGCCGCGAGTGCAAGCGGTACCGAGACCATCCGGTTGAGATAACGCCCGATGTCAGTCCTTTCGAAATTCGCTGCGGCCTCATCAAGCCACGGGATAAACGCGCTAGCCGCCAGCACAACTATGAAAACGGCAATGCATCGCCGCAGTACGATAATGGATTGTTCAGCACGCACAATAACCTCCCGAATGTTCGTAGCGGTGTAGCCGCAGCAGTGATTTTCTGCCTGGCACCCGGGGCTTTCTGTGCGGAGCCGCACATACGGCGGAAAATACTTGCGTGGGAGGGTTGGGGGTGCTTCACTTCGTCATGTAATACTCCAACGGCAGCCGGTGCAGGCACTCGGCGCCGTCCTTCGTGATCCGGAACAGATTGCCCAACTGCACGCCGGCGCGCTCGTCGCGCGTGACAACGTTGGGCTGCACCACCACGCACATATCGGCTTCGAAGATGAAAGGCGGCTTCGGAACGCCGCGCTGCGCCTGGCGCGTGCCTATGCTCGGCGCCAGCAGCCCGATGCCAAAGCCGTGGAGGAATCCGTCGTTGATCGTGAATCCGCGCTCGTCGATCACGTTGGCGGCGTCGAGCACGTCTTCGCTGGTGGCGCCGGCGCGCAGCACCGCGACGCACCGCGTGTAGGCTTCGAGCGCAGTGTCCCACAGCCGGCGGTAGAGCTCACTCGGCTCGGCCTGCAGAAAGATCGGCCGGTGCATCTGCCCCGAGTAACCCCAGTAACTGATGCTGATCTCGGTGTTGATCACATCGCCGCGCTCGAGCACGCGGTGCGAGAGATTCTGGCGCGGCACGCACGCGCTTGCTCCCGTCTGCGGTCCGGACGAGAGATAACACAGGTGCGGCAGGCCGCCGCTGTGAAGCGCGCTTGCTTCCACGATTGCGCCGAGCTCGTATTCGCGCATTCCCGGTTTCACCTTCGCGATCAGGCTTTCGAGCGCTGCGTCCGTCAGCGCCGCGCCTTTGCGCAGCCATTCGATCTCCTCGGCGCTCTTGATTAGCCGCAACCGGCGGAACGGCCCCGTCACATCCGTGAACTGCCAGCCGGCGAGCTCCTTTTGCCAGGTGAGGTAATTTTGCACGGGGACTTCGCCGGCGTAGCCGAGCGTGCCGGCGCGCAACCCCGCATCAATCAGAAACTTTGCGACCGTCGCAGCCGAGTCGCGGCCGCCCCATTCGGTGCGGATGGACGAGGCCTCGCGGGCATTCGGGACGTGATTGTAGGACTGCACGAAAAGCACCGGCTCGCCGCGCGCTGGCAGCACCACGTAGTTGTTGCGGTTGCCAAGGAATCCGCACAGGTAGTGGATGTCAGCGTGATTGTGACGCGAGATCCCCGAGTTGCCGTAGACCACCAGCGCATCGAGCCCCGCGGCGGCCATCAACGAGCGCGCTGCCGCGTGCCGTCTCGCAAATTCCCCAATTGAGAAGCGCGGATAAAGTTCAGCGGTCACGAAGTCTCCTTCAGCGATGATTAGAGCGCGGTTCCGAACGCGTCGCGAAACGCGATCTCCCCGACCGCCTTCCTGACGCGCGGCGCCAAGTCCTTCGCACGGACGTCTTCAGGCAGATCCTCGACCTTGCCGGGATAACCGGCGACGCCCAGCGCGGCAACGCGGAACGGCGGCGGTATCCGGAAGCTCTTCAGCAGCTTCTGCTCGTCCCAGCCCGCCATGGCATGCATGGTAAGGCCAATGGCGCAGCCCTGAATCAGCATATTCTCGATCGCTATCCCCACTTCGAGCATCCAGGCGTTCAGCCCGTTGCGATCCGGCTGCTCGTCCGGAGTGCCAATCATGACCATCTTGACCGGCGCGGCAGTCGCCCATTTCCGGTTGCTGTCGGAGAGCGCGTCATCGAAACCGGCACGTGCTTCAGGGCTCACCGCAAAAATCAGCCGCCACGGCTGGCGGTTTTGCGATGACGGCGCCCAGCGAAATGCTTCGATCAGCAAATCGATCTGCTGCTGCTCCAGCGGCCGGCCATTGAAATGCCGCTGGCTGCGGCGATTGCGTAGGACATCTAGAATATCCACTGTGGTTCCCTTTCCCGTCGTTTAGAGTTCGAGCTTGATGGTGCGTGAGGATGCCGGCGCCGGCTGAGCGCACCGGCGTGCGTTGCCGTTCATGCCCTCTCGGTCAACGCGCTGGTTGCGGCAGAATGTTAACATTTCCCGCCGCGCGTAGCGGAAATGGAGACAGCCACAAGATCGACATCGTCAGCTTCAGTCTCGAAACCCGTCACGGCATCTGGATGGCGCAAGCTTCGATCAAGCCGAAGGGGCACTCGAAGAAGAAGCGTACCTTCGAGGAGGTGAGCTTCATTCACTATGACGGCGCGGAGGGACACTTCACCCGTTTGCTGCCGGGCGCTGGCGCAGGGTCTGTGGTGCTGCACTGATCGGTAGAAAACAGGATTTCATGTTCCAATTGAACGCCGAGGAATTTGCTGACTTCAAATCACAAATTGTGACCCCGAAAGTGTCTTGGCTACCTCACGCCCCCATGAGGTAATCTTCAACAAAACACCCGTCGCAATTCGAACTTAGACTCGCAGATCACCCGGAAAGCCGTATGGATATTGGCTTTGCTGGAGATTCTCATCGGTATTAACTGACTCCCACCCTATTTATTCGTTCCTTTTATCAGCGGCGATTCCTGCGCCTGCTTTCTTTCTGCATTTTCTTCTTACGCTTGTTTCGTGTCACCGTGTCGTTCTTTCGAGGGGCGTATTTCGTGCATTATCGCGCACGATGCGTATTGCTCTTTCAGGGTTATCGGGATATTCGTTCCCCTTGAAGCTAACCATATTGATGTTCTTATCAAGAAGTATTCCAAATTGGCTTTGACCCATCTTCTACACTTAGGACAAATTACCTTTTGCGCATCAACGGCTTAGTGGCGGCACACCGCGCCGTGGCACTACAGGCGAGTGGGCGCGACGGGGTATTTTAAGTCGGATCAGGCGCTGGCAACCTCCTGCGGAGAAGGCGAACGAACCGTTGGTGGCAGCGCGACGCCGACCGCCTGAAATACTTTGCTGCATACGCCTGTGGTCTGCGAACGCAGCAAGAAGCGCTTGTTGTCCTGATCGACCTGGATTTCCTCCAGCCCATTCAGATCGCGCACGATGTCAGCCCACTCCAAGACATCGCCGCGCTGCGCCAGTCGATCCATCAGCGCCTTGCGCAACACCAGGGCCAGAAAGGAACAGAAGACGTGGCCACGGATGGTCTCGTCGCACTTGTGATAAATCGGCCGCGTCTCGAGAATCGACTTCATGCTGCGGAAGATATCTTCGACTTGCCACAACTCCTTGTACTTCAGTGCTACCTCGGCGGTGGACAAGCTGGTGTTGGTTCGCAACACCCACTTGCCATCGAAGCGAGCCTCGGATTTTACCTTCTCCTCATCGATGGCAAACCCGGCGCCGCCTCCGGTCAAATACTTGCGATAGCCCTTGTTGCCGACCAGCGCCTTATCGCCCTGTGTGAGTTTCTGCCGCAAGCCTTCGAGGATGGTTCCGCGATCGGCGGCGTCCTTCTTCGCCTGATCGTCGTTCAGACAAACGATGTAGCGATGTCCGCCGACATCAACTTCCTTAACCTTGAGCGGCGAGGGATCCTTGCTGCTCTTTCCCTTGGCGTGGACGAGCCGATAACGGCCACCCCGGCTCAACACCTCGTCGCTTACCTCCAGACTCCTGCGCATGCGCGCGCCCAGGATGTAGAACCATCCCCGTGCCTCGATCTCGTCAATGGTCTGCCGGCTGATCATTCCCCGGTCAGCCACTATGCACACGTTGACGACGGCAAAGCGCTTCTGCAGCCGCGTCACGATCGGCACCAGCGTCTTCACATCGGTGGTGTTGCCTGGCCACAGCTCGCACAGGATCGGTCGCCCCGTACTATCGAGCACNNTCGACGTGGTGTCGAAGAACACCAGGTCCAGACTCGTGAACAGGTCCCGGCGTCGCTCGAACAGGCGTTCTTCGATCAGGTCCTTGGTGCACCGTGGTGCAAACGGTGTCTTGTCCGTCTGATCCGATAGATCCTCACCCAGCCAAGCCATGGCGCGATACAGCTGATGCAGCGAGATCTCATCGGTGTCTTCAATGCGCACCGTCCGCCGCCACTTGTCGGCAGCCCGGTCCGAGCCGGCACCGCACAAGCGGTGCACCACTGTGAGCAGGACGGCTCGTTCCAGCGGGAAACCATGGCGCCGGCCCTTGGCCAGTTCTTGCAATACGGCGGCTATGCCGGTTTGCTGCCAGAGCCGCTCGAAGATCAGTCCGGGACCGATGCTGATCTTGCCGACGCTGGTGAGCTCGCCACGGTCAAACGCATTGAGGAGCATGGCGCCCGGCGCAAAGCGCGCGCCGGATGCCAGCAAAGACTCGAGCTGTCCGTTCCGGATCAGTTCGTCCAGGCGTCCCAACGTGGCGATCACCCGCTGTCGCGGTTGCCCATCTTGCCGATGGCTTTCGACCATTTGAAGATAGGTGTGACTACCAGACTTCTTCTCGCGAAAGTACATGGCTGCGTCCTTTTATAGACACTACCATGATACACAATACAAGCTATTTCGTGAGGCTATTCATCAACTATTTGAGATATTCTGTGGCACTACATTCGTACCCTAAAAACGCCGCAATTCCCTGAAACCCTTACCACTGCTTGTTCGGACCCGTCGCAAAGTCGGGAAACTGTAGAAGATGAG
>PLYS01000562.1 GCA_003153455.1 Betaproteobacteria bacterium
TCGGTCCGCGGAAATCCAGGCTAGTCAGTCCAGAACACGCCGACGACCGCGCCTGTCATGCAGGTCGCGAGCGTGCCGGCAACGATCGACTTCAATCCAAGCGCTACGACCTCGTCGCGGCGCTGCGGCGCCATCGTCGCGAGTCCCCCGATCAGGATGCCGAGGCTGCCGAAGTTGGCGAAGCCGCACAGCGCATAGGTCATGATCATGCGGCTGCGCAGCGACAGCGTGCCGTCGGGCAGGTGCGCGAGGTCGATATAGGCGATGAACTCGTTGAGTATGGTCTTGGTGCCGAGCAACGCGCCCGCCGCCGGCGCTTCGCTCCACGGGACTCCTATCAACCACGCGAGCGGCGCAAGCAGCGCGCCGAGCATGCGCTGCAATGTAATCGGCCTACCATCGACCCCGGGTAACGCTTCGAGCACAAGGTTGGCAAGCGTAACCAGTGAAATCAGCACCACGAGCAATGCGACGATGTTGAGCAGAAGCTGAAGCCCGTCAAGCGTGCCTTTGGTGATCGCGTCCATGCTGCTTGACGCCTGCTGCACCGGGACGAATTGGCCCGACGTCGGCGCGCCAATAGGCGGCACCATCAATACCGAAATGACGATCGCCGCCGGCGCGCTGATGATGGACGCGATCAGGATATGCCCGAGCGCATCGGGTATCACCGGCCCGAGTATGCTGGCGTAAATCACCATTACGCTGCCGGCAATCCCCGCCATGCCGCAGGTCATGACGATGAAGAGTTCGCCGCGCGAGAGCTGCGCGAGATACGGCCGGATGAAAAGCGGTGCTTCGACCATGCCGACGAAAATATTGGCGGCGGTCGACAATCCGACCGCCCCGCCGACGCCCATGGCCTTCTCGAGCACGCGCGAGATCGCGCGCACGATCCACGGCAGCACGCGCCAGTAGAATAGCAGCGACGACAATGCGCTGATGACGAGTATGATCGGCAGCGCGCGAAATGCGAGCGAAAAGCTCGAGCCCGGCCCGGATTCAGCGAACGGCAGCGGCGCGCCGCCGATGTAACCGAATACAAACGACGTGCCAGCTTGCGTGGCTTTCTCGATCGCCAGCAGCGCGTCGTTCAGCGCGAGGAAAAACTGCTTGAATACGGCGAGCTTGAGCAGCGCCGCCGCGAATACGATCTGCAGCGCGATGCCGGCGATCACCGTGCGCCATGCCACCACGCGCCGGTTTTCGCTGGCGAGCCAGGCCAGAAAAAGAATTGCGACAAACCCGAATGCGCTTTGCAGCATCGGTGCCATGAAGATGCGGCGAGTTACTTCCGCCGCCACTCCGTCTTGCCGCCGGGCTTGTCCTCCAAGACGATGCCGGCGTCTTCAAGTTCCTTGCGGATGCGGTCGGACTCGGCGAAATTCTTGGTCTTTCGCGCCTGCGTGCGTGCTGCGATCATCTGCTCGATTTGTTCAGGCGTGTAATCCACTTTGACAGTCGGCATGCCAACCGCTTCCCCTGATGGAATACCGGTTAGACGAATAACCCAAGGCACGGCTTGCAAAAACTTGGTCGAATCGCGCTGCAAGAGGCCGAGCATTGCGCCAAGTGATTTTAAAAGCGCCGCGCCGTCGCGCGTGTTGTTGCGGTTCACCTCATTCGCAAGCTCAAACAGCACCGCGACCGCCTCGGGTGTGTTGAAGTCGTCATCCATCGCCTCGCGAAAGCGCGCCGCTTGCGGGTTGTTCCAATCGACGGGCCCTGCTTCGGCATCGTGCGCTTTGAGCGCGGTGTATAGCCGCGTCAGCGCCTGACGCGCGTCGTCAATATGATGGTCGGTGTAACTGAGCGGGCTGCGATAATGCGCGCGCAGGATGAAGAAACGCACCACTTCGGCATCGTACTTGGCGAGTATCTCGCGCACGGTAAAAAAATTGCCGAGCGATTTCGACATCTTCTCATTGTCGACACGCACAAAGCCGTTGTGCATCCAGTAATTGACGAAAGTATTGCCGTGCGCGCCCTCGGACTGCGCAATTTCGTTCTCGTGGTGCGGAAACTGCAGGTCCTGACCGCCGCCGTGGATATCGAAATGGTGGCCGAGCAGGGTGCTCGACATCGCNNGAGCACTCAATGTGCCAGCCCGGCCGGCCCTCGCCCCATGGACTCGGCCACGCCGGCTCGCCCGGCTTGGCGTGCTTCCACAACACGAAGTCGAGCGGATCGCGCTTGGCCTGAGCAATCTCGACGCGCTCGCCGGCGCGCAGGTCTTCCAGCGATTTGCCCGAAAGCCTGCCGTAGCCGGGAAAATCGCGGACCGAGTAATTGACGTCACCGTCCGGCGCGACGTAAGCCAGCCCTTTTTGCTCGAGCAGCCGGATGATTTCCTGCATCTGCGGAACATATTCGGTCGCGCGCGGCTCGAAATCGGGTTTGAGCACGCCGAGCGCTGCGTTATCCTCGTTCATCGCCTGAATGAAGCGCGCGGTCAGCGCCTCGACTGGCTCATGGTTCTCGGCGGCGCGCTTGATGATTTTGTCGTCGATATCTGTGACGTTACGCACGTAGGTAACATCGAAACCCGAGGCGCGCAACCAGCGCGTGACCATGTCGAATACCAGCAGGAACCGCGCGTGGCCAAGGTGGCAATAGTCGTAAACTGTCACCCCGCAGACGTAGATACGCACCTGGCCGGGCACGATAGGCCTGAATTCCTCTTTATCGCGGGTCAGCGTGTTATATATCTTGAGCATGGCGGCGGAATGGAGACGTGATAAGCGGCTTCCGGCACACCCGCCCTCCCCCATGGCGACAGGGTTTGCACCCGCTGGCCGCCTGACGGGGCGCCGGAATCGGGCGGGCCGCAGTCAGGACTGCGGTGGGACGTGTTTAATTTGGCCGGGGTTCTTGGTAAAATCTCTAAGTTTGGTGAAGTAACACCCTGAAACTACGAAAAGTATAGCACAATGACGCCTATGCCCAAGATCACCCGAATCGCCCTGTTGCTCGCCAGCCTGCTGTTTGCGACCCATGTCAGCGCGCAGAGCGATGATTACCAGGAGGCCGCCAAACTCTTTCGAGCCGGCCAGCACGCGCAAGCGCTCGAGCGTGTCGATGGCTTTCTCAAGGCCAATCCTAAGGACGCGCGCGCGCGCTTTCTCAGAGGCCTGATATTTACCGAGCAGAACAAGCCGGCGGATGCGATCAAGATCTTCACGGGCCTGACCGAAGATTATCCGGAGCTGCCCGAACCCTACAACAATCTCGCGGTGCTCTACGCGTCGCAAGGCCAATACGACAAAGCGCGCACCGCGCTCGAAATGGCAATCCGCACCCACCCGAGCTATGCGACGGCGCACGAAAATCTCGGCGACATTTACGCCAAGATGGCGTCCCAGGCATATGACAAGGCGCTGCAACTCGACAAGAGCAATGCCGCGGCGCAAACCAAGCTCGAACTGATCAAGGAGCTGTTCTCGAGCAGCACGCGCGGTACCAAGCCGGCGGCGAGCAAGGCCGAAACCAGCACCAAGGCCACGTCGACCGTGGTCGCGGCCAACAGCAAGCCCGCGCCCGTGCAACCTGCGCCGCCGGTGGTAACGGCCCCGGCCGCAAAACCCGTTCCCGTTGAGCAACCCGTCAAATCCGCCGCCGCCCCCGCCGGCGACGTGATTAAGACCGTCAACAACTGGGCCAAGGCATGGTCGGACAACGACGTCAAAGGCTACCTTGGCTTCTATGCGCTCGATTTTCAGACGCCAGGCGGTGAGCCGCGCAGCGACTGGGAAGCCACGCGCAAGGGGCGCATCGCCAAACCGAAGAAAATCGAAGTCCGCGTCGAGTCGCCGAAAGTAAAGTTCGCCGACAACAACCGGGTCTCGGTCACGTTCCGGCAGAGCTACCGCTCCGCGAACCTCAAAGTGGCGAGCACCAAGACATTAGTGATGGTCAAGGCCGGCGACCGCTGGCTCATACAGCAGGAACGCGTCGGCCGCTGATGACGAAGATGAAATTTCACCACGCCGACACGATCAGCCTGCATCTGCGGCTGACTATCGCCGTGGCGCTCACTGTTTGCGCTTGTCATGTTGCGGCGATGAGCCGACCACCGGTCCAGAAGCCGACCACCGGCCAGTCCAAGCTCGAACCAGAAGCAATGCTGATCAAGGCGTTGATCGAGATCCGCGACAACCAGCTAGACGTGGCGCTTGCCCAAGTCGAGAAAGTCGTTCAGAGCTACCCGAATTTCCGGCTCGCGCAGCTGATCAAGGGTGACCTACTGCTGGCACGCTCACGGCCGCTGCACGGGATCGGCGAAGCGCCGAACGCACCACGCGAACGCATCGACGATCTGCGCGACGAGGCACGTGTGCGGCTCGCCCGCTTTCAATTCGAGCGCCCAGCCGACCGCGTTCCGCGATACCTGCTGCAGCTCAATCCCGAACAGACGCATGCGCTTATCGTCGATACCCGGCAATCGAGGCTTTACGTATTCAAAAACCATAACGGCGTGCCGAAATATGTTACCGACTATTACATCAGCAGCGGCAAAAACGGCACCGACAAGACCAAGAATGGCGACAGGAAAACGCCGCTTGGTATCTACCACGTCACCGATAACCTGCCGCGCAAGAAATTGAGCGATTTATACGGCAATGGCGCATTTCCGATCAGCTACCCGAACGAGTTGGACCGCCGCGAGGGCCGCAACGGCAACGGTATCTGGCTGCACGGCACGCCGTCGGACACCTACAGCCGGCCGCCGCGCGCGAGCGACGGTTGTGTGGTGCTCACCAATCAGGACCTTGACGTCATCAGCAAGGACCTGCGCATCGGCGTGACGCCGGTCATCATTACCGATGGCATCGACTGGGTGAAACCAGAGGCGCTCAATACGCTGCGCAAAGACCTGCTGAAAAACGTCGAAATCTGGCGCCGCGACTGGGAAGGCCGCGACATCGGAAATTACCTCAAACACTACGCGCCGGGATTCTCATCGGGCTCGCAGGATTTGGCCGCGTGGTCACGGCAAAAACGCCACGTCAATTCCGCCACGTCGCGGATCGCGGTCAGCATCAAGCGCACCAGCATCTTCCTTTACCCGGGCCGCGATGATCTGGCTGTCGTCACCTTCGACCAAGATTATTCGAGCAGTAATCTCTCGAACCGGATGAAGAAGCGCCAATACTGGATCAACGCAAACGGCTCCTGGCGCATCCTCTACGAAGGCGCGGCCTGACAGCAGGATTGAGCAAGTCCGGCGCCGCGCCGCGTCGCCTTTCTTTTCCGTTCTTTTCGTGAGCTGAAAATATATGAAAAATAAATTGTTTGTTGCGCTGGCCGCCCTGCTTGTGGCCACTGCTGCGTTTGCCGCAGACCCACAGGTCGAGATCAAGACCAACATGGGCACCATCACGCTCGAACTGTACCCCGACAAGGCGCCGAAGACGGTCGAGAACTTTCTGCAGTACGTGAAGGACGGCCATTTCAAGGGCACGATCTTCCATCGTGTGATCAACGGCTTCATGATCCAGGGTGGCGGCTTTACCACTGACTTCGTGCAGAAGAAGACGCGTCCGCCGGTGCAGAACGAGGCCAACAACGGTCTGAAGAACGACGTCGGCACGATAGCCATGGCGCGCACTTCCGACCCGCAATCGGCGACCGCGCAGTTTTTCATCAACCACAAGAACAACGACTTCCTCAACTACACCGGCCCCACTCCCCAGGGCTGGGGCTATACCGTGTTTGGCAAGGTGATAAAGGGCGTGGATGTCGTCAACAAGATCGCCGCCCTTGAAACCGGCCCCACCGGCCCTTTTCAATCCGACGTGCCGCGCAAACCCGTCATCATCGAAGACGCCAGAATCCTGACCGCCGACAAACCGGCGGAAAAATAAAGGAAACACCATGGTCAAACTGCATACCAATCACGGCGTCATCACGCTCGAACTCGATGCCGCCAAGGCCCCGGCGACGGTCGAGAATTTCCTCAGCTACGTCAAGAGCGGGCACTTCAACAACACGGTCTTCCATCGCGTGATCGACGGCTTCATGATCCAGGGTGGCGGTTTCGAGCCCGGCATGAAGCAGAAGCCGGCCGGCGCGCAAATCAAGAACGAAGCGGACAACAAGCTCAAGAACGACAACTATACGATTGCAATGGCGCGCACTTCAGACCCGCATTCTGCAACCGCGCAGTTCTTCATCAACGTCGGCAATAATGATTTTCTCAACCACACAGCACCCACCTCCCAAGGCTGGGGCTACTGCGTGTTTGGCAAACTCACCGCGGGTACCGAAGTGGTCGACAAAATCAAAGGCGTCAAAACCGGCAGCCGCGCCGGACACCAGGACGTGCCGGTGGAAGATGTGGTGATTGAGAAGGCAGAGGTAGTTTGAATTCGTGAGGCGACAGGCTTCACCCAAAATGCACAGCATTTTTGTCTCCGACCTGCACCTCTGCCCCACCCGTCCCGCAATCAACCGGATTTTCTTCGAGTTCCTGCACGGCCCTGCCACGCAGGCTGAAGCACTTTACATCCTCGGCGACCTGTTCGAATACTGGGCCGGTGATGACGACGATGACCCGTTCAATGCATCGGTATTAGCATCGCTGCGCGATCTCACCGGCCACGGTGTTGCGCTCTACCTGATGCATGGCAACCGCGACTTCCTGATCGGCGAGCGGTTTACCACAGCATGCCATGCGCAACTGCTATCCGATCCGACGCTGGTAAACCTCTATGGCACACCGACACTGTTGATGCACGGCGACACGCTTTGCACGGACGACGTCCGATACCAGGACTTCCGCACCAAAGTCCGCTCCCCGGAGTGGCAGCAGCAATTTCTTTCGCAGCCGCTCGCCGCCCGCAAGCAGATCGTTGCCGGACTGCGCGCCGAAAACGCCGAGGAAAAGCAGCTAAAGTCGGAAGCCATCATGGATGTGACGGGCGCGAGCATGGAAAAAGAGCTGCGCGTGCATGGCTACCCACGGCTAATCCACGGCCATACCCACAAGCCGGCGCTGCACCGGCACATTGTCGATGGACATAACTGCGAGCGCTGGGTGCTATCAGACTGGTATCGGCTCGGTGAATACCTGCAGTGCGACGCGCAAGGCTGCCGTGTCATCAAACTCCCGGCAGCGCAGTGCAATTAACCGGTTCCGCTTGTAACTCGGTGAAAGAACCGACATGAACAACGCTGACCTGATCGTGCGGATTCTCCAGGCGGCCGGAATCACGCACGGCTTCGGTGTGCCAAGCGGCAACGTGCTGCCGCTGATGGAGGCGATGCGCACGGGGGTATCGACTTCGTGCTGACCGCGCACGAGGGGTCGGCGGGCTTTGCCGCCGACGTCATGGCACCTATGGCGGGAAAGCCCGGGCTCTGCATTGCGACGCTGGGACCGGGGGCGACGAATCTGACCACCGGCGTGGGCTGCGCTTATCTCGACCGCTCGCCGCTCATTGCCATCACTTAGCGCTGATGCCAGCTCCCGATGCGGCGATTGCGAAAGCGATGGACCTGCTACGAGCGGCGAAGCGGCCAGTCGCAGTGATTGGAGCAACAGCGATGCGCATGAAGACGCCGGGCTCACTGTGCGCTTTCGTCGAGCGTCACGGCATTCCGTTTGCAACGACGACGATGGCGAAGGGATTGATAGATGAAGACCATCCGCTTTCGGTCGGTTGCATAGAACGCGCGAAACGCCAGGTGCAGCGGGCTTTTCTGGGCAGCGCGGACTTGGTCATCGGGCTTGGTTACGACACCATCGAGGTCGAGTATGAGGCGTGGGTTGGCAGCGTTTCCGTCCTGCACGTCGACATCGAGCGCGCTGATGTCGATGCCACGGTCAACGTCGTGCACGAAGTCGTCGGAGATCTCGATGCCTCGGTCGAGCGCCTTGCCGCGTTGCCACCGGCGCGCAATGCGCGGCCAGCCGCCGGCGCATTACTTCGGCGTGCCGGCAAGTGGCGCCCGCAACCCGGATGAACTCGAACGCGAACTGAGGAAAGCGCTGTCAGCGAACGGTCCGAGCATCATCGAGGCCATCGTAGATGCCGCGCATTATTCGGACACGGTATACGACTGACGATGGCCTGTAGCCTGCGCTACTGACGCTTCAGGGCACGCCTTGGCGGAAAAAGGATCAAGCGTTCATGCCACGCGCAAGATCAGCCTTGATGTCGTCGAGCGCTTCGAGGCCGACTGCAACGCGCAGCAGGCCGTCGCCGATGCCGGCGGCAGCGCGCGCCTCCGGGGAAACACGACCATGAGTGGTCGTCGCCGGGTGTGTAATCGTGGTCTTGGTGTCGCCGAGGTTGGCAGTGATCGAGATGAGCCGTGTGTTGTCCACTACCTTCCACGCTGCGTCGCGCCCGCCTTTTACCACGAACGATACGATCCCGCCGCCGCTCTTCTGCTGCTTCATCGCAAGCGCGTGTTGGGGATGCGACGGCAGGCCGGGATAGAACACTCGCTCGATCCGAGGCTGTTGCTCGATCCAGCGCGCGAGTTCGAGCGCGCTGGCTGACTGCGCTTCCATCCTGATTCTCAGCGTCTCGAGGCCCTTCAGGATCACCCACGCATTGAACGGGCTTAACGTCGGCCCCGCCGTGCGCAGGAAACCGAACACGCCCTCGCGAATGACGCTGGTCTTGCCGAGCACCGCACCACCGAGCACCCGGCCCTGACCGTCGAGATACTTGGTCGCCGAGTGGATCACAATGTCGGCGCCAAGCTCAAGCGGCTTCTGCAGCACCGGCGTACAAAAGCAGTTGTCGACCGCGAGCAGCGCGCCCGCTTTTCGCGCCACCGCGGCAAGCGCGCTGATATCCGAGATCTCGGTCAACGGGTTGGACGGCGTCTCCAGGAACAACAGCCGCGTATTCGGCTTGACCGCTTTCTGCCATGCCGCGACATCAGTCGCAGAAACGAAAGTCGTATCGAGTCCGAAACGCTTCAGGATGTTGCTGAACAACTGCACCGTCGCGCCGAACACGCTTTGCGACACGATCACGTGATCACCGGCCTTGAGCAGGCCCATCGCCATCGCCAGTATCGCCGACATGCCGGAGGCGGTCGCAACACAGCACTCGGCGCCTTCGAGCGCCGCGAGCCGCTGCTCGAATACGCTTACGGTCGGGTTGGTGAAGCGCGAATAGATGGGCCCCCGCTCGCGCTCCGCGAAGCGCTCGGCCGCCTGCGCCGCCGACTTGAAGACGAAGCTCGATGTCAGGTAAAGCGCTTCCGAATGCTCGCCGAACTGGCTGCGCTCGATGCCGGCGCGCACCGCCAGCGTGTCCAATTGGTATTTGTCAGTCATCACGACTCCTTCACCGCAAAACAAAAAACCCGATCAGCTTGCGCGGACCGGGTTATGGCTCGCTTTAGCCGTATTTATTTGTCTTCCGGCTCTCGCCGGCGGCGCCCGCAAGCTGATATTCAAATCGGCGCAAACGGAAAGTTACCTGCTCGGAAGTAACTTGTCAACATTGAGTATTGCTAATCAACAACCTCCAGATTCAGATCGAGCTGCGTGACCGCCAGTTCGGTCTGCATGTTACCGTCCCGGCGCTGCGCTTCGACGCCGTCGAGATATTCCTGCGTCACATCGCCGGTGATGTAGATGCCGCTGAAACACGAATCCTCGAAACGGGTAACCTGCCGATTGACCGAGCGCACGTCTTCAATCAGCGCTTCGAGGTCCTGGTAGATCAGCTGGTCGGCGCCGATCTCGCGTGCGATTTCGTCGTCGCTGCGGCCGGCCGCGATCAGTTCCTCGCGCGTCGGCATGTCAATGCCGTAGACATTGGGAAAGCGCACCGGCGGCGCGGCGGAGGCGAAAAACACCTTGCGCGCGCCGGCTTCGCGCGCCATCTGCACGATTTCGCGGCTGGTAGTGCCGCGCACGATCGAATCGTCGATCAGCAGCACGTTCTTGCCCTTGAACTCCATGCCAATCGCGTTGAGCTTCTGGCGCACCGACCTGCGCCGGATCGCCTGTCCCGGCATGATGAAGGTGCGGCCGATATAGCGGTTCTTGATGAAGCCCTCGCGGTAGGGCAGATTAAGATGCTTGGCAAGCTGCATTGCCGACGGGCGGCTCGAATCCGGTATCGGAATCACCACGTCGATGTCGAGGTTCGCAAAATTGCGCTTGATCTTCTCGGCGAGGCTTTCGCCCATGCGCAAACGGGTCTCGTAGACTGAGATACCGTCGATCACCGAGTCCGGACGCGCCAGATACACATACTCGAAGATGCACGGGTTGAGCGTCGGGTTGAGCGCACATTGCTGCG
>PLYS01000095.1 GCA_003153455.1 Betaproteobacteria bacterium
TGAGACCCGTCCGGAGCAGGCAGATAACGAGGACGCCTGCCGCCATGCCTAGCGGCCGGGCCGTCCCCCCTGCCAACGAAGCGCCACCCAGGATGACGGCTGCGACCGCCGGAACCGTGACATCGGAAAGCCCCGCTGGTGATGCTGCCGACAAGCTGAAGCTCATCAGTGCACCGGCAAGCGCAAACAGCATTCCAGAGGACGCGAAAACGCCGATCGTAATGGCGCGCGTGTTGACGCCGGCGACCGCCGCCGCGCGGGGATCGCCGCCGATTGCGATCATGTCGCGGCCGATACGCGTGTAGGCGACGAAGAATGACGCGATCACGAACAGGATGATCGTTATAATACTATGCGCAGAAAATACGCCAAAGACCGGAGCATTGATTGCGAGCGCGACATTGAGACCCTGCAAGCTGACGGTGCGATTACCGGTGAGCACATAGGCGATCCCAAAGAATGTCAGGAGACCACCGAGCGTGACCGGAACGGAACCAAGATGGAGGCGCACCAAGACGAACCCCTGCGCCGCTCCGCCGCATAATCCGACCGCCACTGCCGCCGCCAAGCCGAGAGCAGGATCGATTTTTCCCAGCAGCACGGCGATGCATCCTCCCAGACTGAACATGCCTGCCATCGAGATATCGAATTCCCGAATCAGGAGCGTCAATCCGAGACCCAGGGCCACGAGCCCGAACGTCGCGAAATTCTCGAGCACGCTGAAGGTCGTAGCGACGCCAAAAAAGCTGTATCCGGCCTCACTCAATGCGAAAAAGCCGCAAAACAACGCACCCAGCAGCAGCCACGCTCGGGCAGAACCGCGAGTGAGGATGCGCCGGATCTCGTTCATGGCCGCAGCCTTCCTTGCAAAAGGACGGCGGCGAGTATGATCAGGCCGGTGAACAACTGCTGGTACTCGGTTTCCAAACCTCGCAAAAGCAAGATCATGGAGGTGCCGGTGATCACCATGACCCCGAACATAGTGCGGATGACCGAGCCCTGGCCGCCCTGAATGGCGGTGCCTCCGACAAGTACGCTGCCGATGGCGCTGTAGTCGTAGCCGGCGCCGTATTCCATATGTCCCGCATCGTAGCGGGCGACAATCAGAATGCCGGAAATACCGGCAAAGAAACCGGCCCAGGCATAGGCTGCGGCGATTGTGCGCCATATCTTTACGCCGGCGGCGGTAGCCGCGCGAAAATTGCTGCCAACCATCAGGATGTTCTGTCCGAACTGGGTGTAGCGCAGAACCGCGTGCGCCAGGCCCGCGCAGCTCACGAATACTATGCCGGCGATCGGAATCCCGGCGAACTTGCCCTTTAGAATTGTCAGAGATCCCTCCGCCGAATATATGATTCGATTTTCGGTCCAGAGTTCGGCAATACCTCCGATTAAAGCGAGCGCCGCGATGCTGACGATGATCGGATTGGCGCGAAAGACTCCGATGACGAGGCCCTGGATCACGTTGAGACTTATCGCGATCGAAATTGCGATGAGAAAGGCCGGTCCGACGCCGTAATCGGACACGGCCGCGAACGTCACGGCAGTGGCCCCTATGGTGGCGCCAAGCGAAAACGACATTATGTTGCCGCTCAGCGTGATAAAGGTCATGCCAACCGCGACACAGCCCACGAGCGCGGACGTATTGATGAATGAAAGCAGGCTTGCATTCGCAGTGACGCCCGGCGTCGTCAGGGCGAGAACAACGAGCGTTAACAATCCCCCAATCCGAATGGCGACCCCGATCCTAAGCGTCGCTGTAAAGCCCTGCCGGCTCATCAGCCGCGAGAGCAGCGGGCAACGCGGCCAGGTGAAACGTTCCATCATGCCGCCTCGTCAGCCCTGGCTTGATGCAGAATGTCCGACAATATCCGTCGTCTGTCGATCTCGTCTCTTTCATACTGCGCGACCTTCGAACCGCGATACATGGTGATGACCGTGTCCGACATGCCGACGACCTCCTCGATGTCCGTGGAGCTCATCAGGATGCTAAGTCCGCGCCGGCAAAGTTGTCGCATCAGTTCGTAAATATCGGCGCGAGCCCCAACATCGACGCCTCGACTTGGCTCGATCATGAGGAGCGTTCCGCCATCTTGAGTCATGAGCGAACGCCCAATGGCGATCTTCTGCTGATTCCCTCCGCTCAACTCGCGCACCGGGGAGGCGAGGCGTTGTTGGTTGATACCCACCGCAGCCGCGAGTTTGTTGGCGCTCCGCTGCAGCTTGCGGCGCGACAGCAATCCGAACCGTCCCAACGTTGCAAGGCGTGTCGCCACCAGATTGTCGCGGATCGGTAGATCGAGAAATAAACCCTCGACGGCACGGTCATCGGACACATATCTGACATTGCGCGCCAACGCGGCCGGAACCGATCCGAGCGGCATGCTATCGCCGTTCACCAACGCAAGGCCGCTGGCCTGATGAACGAGCCCCGCCAAGGCCCGGATTGCCTCGGCGGCGCCCGATCCGATTTGACCCGCGAGACAAGTGATGCGGCCCTGTAAAAGTTCGAAGGACAAGCGGTCAACCGCCCCCCCGACCGTCAGATCGCGCACCGACATCACGGTTCGACGGGTGGGATTATCGGCCGCAGGATACATCTCTCCCAGCGGTCGCCCCAACATAAGCCCGATCAACTCGGACCTGGTCATTTCCGAAACCGGGTG
>PLYS01000468.1 GCA_003153455.1 Betaproteobacteria bacterium
TGCGCTGCACCGGTTTGCCAGTCGCGTTCACTGCATGCTTGAGATTCCATGCATTATTCCGAGCGAGATAGTGCTCGGCATGATCGACCAGCTGGACCATGCGCTCATAGGATTCCCTGGCGGTCGCGCCGAATGAGAAGATGCCATGCTTCAACAGTACCATGCCGATGGTGTTTTTTCCGGCGTGTTTCTGGAACAACTCGCTACACAACCGTGCAAGATCGAAGCCCGGCATGATGTAGGGGATGATGACGACCTGGTCGCCATAGATCCCGGTGATGCGTTTTTCGCCATCGACGGTATTGCTTACCGCAAGCACGGCATCGGAATGAGTGTGGTCGACGTATTGATACGGCAGCAGCGCGTGCAGGATGGTTTCAACCGACGGCGCTGGCGCCGAGGCGCGCGTCATCTGCGTCACCAGCTCGTTGAGCATCTGCGGATCGCTCAGCGCCTTGAGTTGCGCGAGCTTGAGCAGATGCGCCAGCCGCACCGGCGAGAAGCCGGTTTCCTCGATGAACTCGAGGTCCCAGCCGCTGCCTTTGACGTAAAGTATGTCTTCCTCGTCGCCGATCAGATTGCGCTCGCGTATCTTGACCGATGTGTTGCCGCCGCCGTGCAGCACCAGCGACTTGTCGCGGCCGAGCAAGCGCGAGGTATAGACGCGCTGCGCCAGGTCGCCTTTATAGGCGGCGGCTTCCTTGTCGTCCCACAGACTTTGCATTGGATCGTATTCCGCAATGTAGTGTTCGCTTATGGCGCCATTATAGATCACGGCGATGCGCCGCTTTTCTCAATTAACGGACAGTCGCCCGGTTGGAATGAAACCGGCGATATCTTAGAACCGTTCGTCGTTGATTGGTTACCGTTCGTCGGCGGTTGTTGACGAGGCGTACGAGCGGGCCTATTTTTCATAGGTACATGCGCGTGTTGATTTACGGCTTACGTTACGCGGCTGTCCACTATTTGAAAGAGTTAACTTGGCGCTGATTACAATGCCCTGTTCCCTGTTGTTAAGTACTTGGCAAGTGTTTCGCGCCGATCGATATGACGCCCGAGCCAAGCGGGTAAAAAGGACGCGCGAATGAATCTCCCTTTACGCCTGTTAATTGTTGAGGACTCCAGAGATGATGTCGACCGGTTGCTCCACGTTATGCGCGATGGTGGCTACGATGTCGCGTACGAAGTCGTCGATACGCGGGCGGCCATGCGTGCCGCACTGGAGCGCCAGGACTGGGACGTGATCACATCTGATCATTCAATGCCGCACTTCAGTGCTCCCGCGGCTCTGGCGCTGGCCAAGGAATTACGCCCAGAGGTGCCGTTTATCATCGTGTCCGGTGAAATTGATCTTAATTTGGCGGTTGCGCTGATGAAAGGGGGTGCACAGGATTATATCCAGAAACTGGAATTGGCCCGCGTGGCTCCTGCGATTGCGCGCGAATTGCGACAACAGAGGTTCGCGCGTGAGCGCAAACGAGTCAAGGAGGCGCTGGAAGTTTCGGAAACACGTTACCGGCGGCTTTTTGAAACGGCCCAAGATGGGATCCTGATTCTTGACGCAGAGACAGGACGGATCGTCGACGTTAACCCGTTCCTGATAGGTAATTCAATGCAACATCCGCGACATCACCGCGCGCAAGCGAGCTGAAAAAACCATCATCAAGGCACGTGATTTCTACCTGACGTTGCTCGAAGAGTTTCCGGCATTGATTTGGCGGTCGGGAGTGGATGCCAAATACAACTATTTCAACAAGACGTGGCTGGCATTCACCGGGCGATCCATAGAGCAGCAAATAGGCGACGGATGGACAGAAAACGTGCATCCCGATGATTTGGATCGTCGTATGAGCGCCTATCTCGATGCGTTTCATGCCCGGCGCTCCTTTCAAATGGAGTATCGTTTGCGGCGTCATGACGGCGAGTATCGATGCATTAGAGACATGGGGCAGTCGTTCGATGATCTCGATGGCCGCTTTGCCGGGTATCTTGGCTCGTGTTACGACATCACCGAGCACAAAAAATCCTAGGAGCACATCCAGCGCCTCGAAACGATACCCTGGGACACGGCGCTGGCGACGGGATTCTAGAAGACGGTATGCCTTATTCGGAGGCTCCCTAAACCGAAGCGGGAGTAGGCGCCGTTTCCAGCGCAAAACGGCCGGTAACGGACTTGCCGGCCTTGCCGCGCTCGCCAAAGCTGCGCTCGATAAAAATTACCTGCCCGTGATTATCGACCAAGACCACGCTTGACGAGCGGGTGCCGTAGGTTGGCGAAATGATGAAGGCGGGAGACAGTACACGCTCGCGGGGCAATCCGACCCCGGTGTCGGGCAGCGCGTCGTCGGGCGCAATCGCACGATCCGCGAGCACCGCAAACAGTCCGTCGATCAACTCCTGCGTCTCATGCCGCAACAAGTCGGCGAGGATTTTCTTGCCCTGCTCGACTTTGGGCCACGGCGTATTGAGCAGGTGATTGCTCAAGCCGTGTATGCCGGGCGCAATCGCAGCGACGTGGCTGCCGCGATTGGAGATGTAATACAGTTCGTCAAGCTCGCCCGCAATCAGGTTAAAGCCATTGTATGCATGGGCCTCACGACCGACCCGATGGACGTAATCCGCCGCCGGCTGGCTCCCGCGCAGAAAGTTGCTGACCAGCTCGCCGCGCGAGCGCGTGCCGTTCTTCGCCGCGTAGCCGTCGCGGAAATTGGTGACAGCCGCGATCCCGCCGGCGCGAGTGATTCCAAGCCAGGTGCCGCCTTGCTCCAGGTCGCGCCCGCCATAGATCTGGGGGTGATCATCCCAGAATGCCGTGGGAGCAGTGGGGCGGCTGTAGGCTTCGTCGCGATTGGCCGCCAGCACCAGCGGATAGTTCGGGTGCACCTTGTGCGCAAGCAGGATCAGGCACATTTCGTTCAGGCCTTAAAGCATTCAATGTGACGCCCGTTACCGGGCTGTAAAAACTCGATGGCTTTGAGCTGGTTCACGGCCGCCGCAAGTTCCCATTCGAATTTTGCCTCGTTGGCGACGTTTTCATAGACCTCCATCCAGAGATTAGGTTCACCGCGTTTTTTCATCAGCCGGCCTGCGGTTCCAGTCGTCTTTTTGACCGCATCCAGCAGTTGTCTGATCCGCGGCTCAGCCACTTCCACTTGCACGGGGTCAACGCGGTAATAAATGTAATATGAATATGACATATGATCCAGTGTCCTGATTGGGAAGTTCATCGAGCGTACTACGAAGACGTTGGAGAAGAAAGTGCCGTCGGTGTCGATTTTGCGCAGTGATCATGGTGCGATGCCGGGCCGGACGCGTGTCCTCCGACAAATCAGTTGATGCCAACGCCAAGGCCGCGTAGCCTATGCAAGAGGCACGCTGGAACGGAAAAGGAGTTTGCAATGGGACTGTCGGGAAGCTGGTACGGCATGCAATGGATGAGGGCGGCCGCAACGCTTGCGCTGGCTGTCCTTAGCGGGAGCGTCGGGGCGCAAGCGTATCCGACCAAGCCGGTGCGGATGATCGCACCGTTCCCCGCAGGCGGGTCCTCCGATCTCGTCGCCCGCATACTCGCCCAGAAACTCGGCGAGACTTTTGGCCAGCAGATTGTGGTCGACAACCGGCCGGGCGCCGGGGCCAATCTTGGCACCCAGATTGCCGCGCGAGCCGCCCCTGATGGGTATACGCTGCTGCTTTGCAGCGTGACGACGACCATCAACACCGCGCTTTACAAAAATCCGGGCTACGCACTGAAGGATTTCACGCCGATCTCGAGGCTTGCCATCGGACCCACGGCGCTGGTGGTGCATCCGTCCGTCCCCGCGAAGTCGGTCTTGGAGCTGATCGCGCTTGCGAAGGCGCGGCCGGGACAGCTCAATTACGGCTCCGGCGGGACCGGCACGCCTGCGCACATCATAGGCGAGATGTTCAAGTACAGCGCGCGCGTAAACATTACGCATGTGCCTTACAAGGGTACCGGACAATCGGTGAACGATCTTATTGCCGGACAGATTCAAATCGTGTTCGCAAGCATGCCGGTATCGTTCCCGCACATGAA
>PLYS01000280.1 GCA_003153455.1 Betaproteobacteria bacterium
ATGTCGCAAGGCAAAGCGCCGAAGATCGTGGTGGACAGTACCTCGATTTCCCTCGACGAGTCTGCCGAGATCCGCGAGAAGCTTGCCAGGCAGGGCGTGAAATTCCTCGCCGCGCCGGTATCGGGCAATGCCAAGGTAATCAACGCCGGCAAGCTGACCGTCGTCGCGTCCGGACCCAAGGATGCTTTCGATGCGGTGGCTCCGTATATGCAGGCGATCGGCCAGGGCGTGAGTTACGTCGGCGACGGCGAGCTGTCGCGCATCGCCAAAATCTGCCACAACGTGATGCTCGGAGTCGTGATCCAGAATCTGTGCGAAATCACCGTGCTGGCCGAGAAGGCCGGCATGCAGCGCAACGCCTTTCTCGACTTCCTCAACAAGAGCGTGATGGGTTCGATGTTCACGCGCTACAAGACTCCCGCGCTTTCCAACCTCGACTTCCACGTCACGTTCACGCCCGAGCTGCTGCGCAAGGACCTCGATCTGGGCTTGAGCGCGGGCCGCGAGTTCGGCGTGCCGATGCCGACGACTTCCATCGCGCGCGACATGGTACAGACGCTGATCGGCAACGGCTACGATCAGGATTTCTCTCAATTGCTGCTGCTTCAGGCGAAAGCCTCCGGCATCGAGTTGAAACCCGAGAACGTGAACGTCAGCGATGGATTGTAATAAAGCGGTGAACGGGTGAACAAGTGAACGGGTGAACGGGTAAAGGCGTGGGAGGGTCGGGGAGGGGGGGCACCCGTTCACCTTTCACTATTCACTGTTCGCTCGACCGCAGAGAGACGAACAAATGGGTGATAAGTATCCGGTAGTGAAGGTCGCCGCGGTGCAGGCCGCGTCGGTGTTTCTCGACCGCGACGGTTCGACCGAGAAAGCGTGCCGCCTGATCCGCGAAGCGGGCCGCAACGGCGCGCGCGTGATCGGCTTTCCCGAAGGCTTCATCCCGGCGCATCCGGTGTGGTATCACCACCATGCCGCGACCAGCGTGATCGCCAACAAGCTCGCGGTCGAGCTGTTCAAGAACTCGGTCGAGATTCCGGGGCCCGAGATCGATGCGCTGTGCGCTGCGGCGCGCGACGCCAATGCTTATGTCGTGATCGGCGTGTGCGAGAAGCTGCCGCACACCATCGGCACCATGTTCAACACCCAGGTTTATCTCGGCCCTGACGGCAGGCTCATCCGGAAGCACCAGAAGATCATGCCAACGGTAGGCGAGCGCCTCGTGCACATGGGCGGCTTCGGCGACACCTTCGGCGCGTTCCAGACCGAGTTCGGCCCGATGAGCGGGCTCATCTGCGGTGAGAACTCCAATCCGCTCGCCGTGTTTGCGCTGACCGCGGAGGGCACGCGCATCCACGTGATGAGCTGGCCCAACCACTTTCCGACCAGCGCCGATCCGCTGCGCAACCGCGTGACGATAGACGCGCAGGCCTTCGCGCAAATGAGCAAGGCATTCGTGATTTCCGCGTGTGGGACGGTTGACGAGGACATGATCAGGAAGCTCGAAGTCGGGCCGGAGGCAGCGAAATTTCTGCGCGATGCCAATTCCTGCGGCGGCAGCGTGATCGTCGCCCCCAACAGCCGCGTCCTGGCCGGGCCGATGGGTGCGGAGGAGGGTGTACTTTACGCCGAGTGTAATCTCGAGATCGGCATTCAGATGAAATTGCGGCACGATTTCGCTGGTCATTACAACCGGCCCGATATTTTTCAGCTTCAGATCAACCGCAACGTGCCCCATATCTACACCGTTTACGGCACGCGCGAACACGCGGCGCTCGACGCGCCGGCGCACGGGCAATTGCCGGGTGCGCCGCCCGCAATCCCGGACGCGTCCGCCGGCCCGTGGCATACGCTCGAAGTCCCGCGTGCCGATGGCGTGACTGACGAGAAGACGGAGCCGTGAGCGGGCTCGGCTCCCGCGGGCTGCCATAACCGTGAACCAGACCGTGTATACGATCGATTGCCGCGCCAAATCGCTCCCGGAAACGGGTCGCACGATTATCGAGCGCTTTAATGCGCTCGAGCCCGGTGCGCATCTCGAAGCTTGCGTCGATGCGTATCCCGCCGGCCTCAAGGGATGGTTGCTCGAAGCCGGTGCGCGGCATGGCACGGAACGCTTGAGCGACGGCGCGTGGCGGCTCACGATCACGCGTGGCCTGACCCCGGCGCAAGGCTCGATTCCCGGCGTGCACCATGTGGTGAGCGACGGCGATTCGGTGTGGACGTGCCGGCGCGGTGAACTCGTTGCGCGCATCGACGCACAAACGCAACGAGTGGTTGCGACCGGCAGCGTCGCGCGTAAAGCCTCACACATGGCGCTTGATGCCGCGGCGAAACGGCTGTTCGTCGCAGACAGTGGGGCCGATGAGGTGATCGCGCTGCGCGCCGCCGACCTTCAGGTCGAACAGCGCTGGCCGGCGCCGGGCGGACCGCAGTTGCCGCTGGTGAGCCCCGACGGCAGCGTCTGCGTCACGGGTCCTGCTACCGGGACGCTGACCATCGCGCGGCGGCACCGTGACGGATACGACGCGCAGACCGTTGTCGTTGGCGCGTGCCCGCACGACCCGCTGCTGACACAAGATGGCGCGCATATTTTCGTGCCGTGCGCAGGCGGCAGCGAACTCGTCAAGGTGCGGCTCGCCGACGGCCGCATCGTCGGCCGTTGCGAAGCCGGCGACGGCCCGTCGCACCTTGCGCTGCATCCGGACGGGACGCGCATTTATGCGGCCAACAGCTGGGATGGCACGGTTACGTGCGTGACCGTGGATGGTGAGCGCGTGGCAAGCGCGCAGAGCGGTCGCTGGGCGCACGCGATCGATATCGCGCCGGACGGCCGCTACGTGTATGTCGCCAATTTCATGGATGATACGCTCGCGGTATTCGACGCCGCGACGCTCGAGCGCGTTGTATTGCTCGCTACCGACGCCTATCCGCACGGTCTCGATGTCTCGCCCGATGGCCGCTATGTGATCGCGACCGGCTTCGCGTCGCACTACTTGCGCGTATATGATGCAGAGGCTCTTTGTGAAATCGCGCGCATCGAAGTCGGCCCGGGATCGTCGCATACGGCCATCGCGGGAAAATACGCTTATGTCGGCTGTTCCGTGTCTGACCGCATCGCATGCATTGATCTTGAGAAATTGTCGTTGCAAGAGGAGATTTCGATTCATTGATATTCAATAAGGAGGCATCATGGCCAAACAGAGAATCAGCTACGTTCCGCTGGAAAAAATGGACGCCGCAATGCGCGCGGAGATGGAACGCTGCGCGCGCGAAGGCACGCCGCGGCCGGAAAGCACCGCGGTGCGCGCGCACGTGCTGTCGTGCTTCTGGTTTTTCGCCAATTCCTGGAATGACATTTTCCGCAACGGCATCCTCGACCATGCGCTGAAGGAGATCTGCCGCGTCTACGTTTCGCGCTCCGTGATCTGCGAGTTCTGCGGCAACCAGCGCTCGATCAAGGGCGCGAACGAAGGGCTGAAGGAAGCGCACTACGACGATCTCGTCAATTTCGAGAAGTCGGTCAAGTACAACGACCGGCAAAAGGCGGCGCTCGCCTATGCAGAAGCGATTGTCTGGCGGCTCGACACCGATGACGCCTTCTGGGAGCGCCTGTACAGGCATTTTTCCGAGCCCGAGTTGGTCGAGCTGGGTTGCGCGATCGGACTCACCTTCGGCCAGCAGAGTTGGCTGAGGCTGCTCAATATCGAGCACCATCAGGTGATGGCCGGCACCTCGGCATCGATGGCGCCGGGGTTCGAGACGCCGGAGGCGTTGGCGAAATCGAAGGCATCGCCGGACTACTGGGCGAAGAAGGACGCCACGCCGAAAAAAGACGCGGCATGAGTGGAATTAGAAAGAGAATTTCAACGCAAAGACGCAAAGAGCGCAAAGAGAGAAAAGAATCGGTGTTCCGACTGATCCTGGGTAGCTATTGAAGTGAAAGCCGTCGGACAGCTTGCTCCTATTCATGACGCTCACTTGTTTACATATCTGCGCTTTGCGTCCTTTGCGTCTTTGCGTTGGATGTTGCTTTTGTTCCGGTTACGCCGGTTTAGGGAATAGAAATGGGTAATGTCGCTGAGCCGGGACAGCCACGCATCGCGATGTCCGGCGCTGGCAAGCGCTACGGTACGCTGCAGGTTTTCCAGGACGTCGAGCTCACGGTCGGTGAACGTGAAGTGCTGGCGATCATCGGCCCCTCGGGCTGCGGCAAGACGACGCTCCTGAGATGCATCGACGGGCTGATCCCGCTCAGCGCGGGTGAAATCAAGGTCGAAGGCGAGCGGGTCACCGCGCCGCGCGAGGGCGTCGCGATGGTGTTCCAGAACTTTGGCTTGTTTCCGTGGAAGACCGTGTTTCAAAACGTGGCGTACGGGCTTAAGCTCGCCGGCGCATCGCGCGCGCAAATCGCGGAACAAGTGCCGAAGTTCATCGAACTGGTCGGGCTTACAGGCTTCGAGAACTACTATCCGTATCAGATCTCCGGCGGCATGCAGCAGCGCTGCGGGCTCGCGCGCGCGCTGTCGGTCGAGCCGCGCGTGCTGCTGATGGATGAGCCGTTCGGCGCGGTCGACGCGCAGACGCGTGAAATCCTGCAGTTCGAACTGCTGCGCATCTGGGAGGCGCGCCCGACCACGATGGTGTTCGTCACCCACTCGATCGACGAGGCGGTTTTGATGGGCGATCGTGTGGTGGTGCTCAAAGGGCGCCCGAGCAGCGTGTATGAAATCGTAAAGGTCGACCTGCCGCGCCCGCGCGATCGTGCTACGCTGCTGCAGCCGCGCTTTGCGGAGCTGCGCGAGCACGTCTGGAGCACGCTGATGGCCGACGCGCGGCAGGCGGAGTTGGCAATAGTCAAGCGGTAAGTTCTGTTTTTGTCACTACAATAAAGAGGAGCAAAATGATACGCACTGCCTTTGCATCAATTCTCAATGTTCGCGCACTAGGCGTGATGCTGTTGTTGGCGTGGTTTCCCGCGCTATGCGCGGCTCAGCAGAAGCTGACTTTTGGCGTACCCGGCGTTCCCGCGATCTTCGGCACCACGATTGCGTTCGTCGCCGACAAGGAAGGCTTCTTCAAGAAGCGCGGGGTGGATGTGACGGTTCGCCAGTTCGAAACCGGCGCCGCGTCATCGCGGGCGGTTGCTGCCGGAGAAATCTCGGCCGGGCTTCCACCCACGCCGCTCGTGGTCAGCCAGGTTTCGAATACAGACGTGCCGCTGGTCGG
>PLYS01000363.1 GCA_003153455.1 Betaproteobacteria bacterium
AGGGGGCGTCCATCCCATTACGAACAACGGGGCTTGATCTGAGGACGTGCGGACCGTAAAATGCAACACAATCGATAAACCCATGTCAGTCACCAAGACCTTTCGCTTCCCTGACGCGATCGACCAAAGGCTGCGGCGCGCGGCGCAGCATCTCGTGCGCAAACCAAACGCCATCATGATGGCTGCTCTTCAAGACTATCTCGATCGTCTGGAGCGCCGCGACCTGCAGAGCGAGGCGCGGCGGCAATCGTTGCTGATCAGCCACGATGCTTTCTGGGAACGCGCGGCAGACCGCACGGGCTGGAAGTGAAACGCGGCGACGTGGTCTTGTGCGCTGCACCGGGCGCTTACGGGAAACCACGGCCCGCCGTCGTGGTGCAGTCCGACCTGTTCACAGTTAACGCAGATCGGCATCGCGCTGCGCCTGTGGCTGGCGCTGGATTGATTCGTGATTCGTGGCTTGTGATTGGTGATTGGTGGATAATGGGCACTTCCAAAAACTCGTCATGCCGGACTTGATCCGGCATCCAGATTCGGATTGCGGTGGATTCCGGCGGGAATAGCCTCGCCTTCATCCACCCTGCGGTCTAATCACGAACCACGAACCACGAACCACGAACCACGAACCACGAATAAGGATGCCATGACTGTGATGCGTTACCTGCGCTCCGTGCTGGGCATCGCGCTCACCCTGCTACTCGGGGCGATGCTGCTCGCCACCATCTACTTCACGCTGTTCGATCTGCAATGGATCGCGTTCCTCGCCGGGGTGCTGTTCGCGGCGGTGGCGGCGTCGGCCAGCCAGGCTTCCAAGTCGCAGTGGCTGGTCATGCGGCGCACCAGGCAGTTGCAGCGCATCAAGCACCTGTTGGCAGACGAGACGGCGCGCCATGCACGCACCGCCGAAGCGTTGAAGGCCGCGGAATCGCGCTTCCAGCGGCTCGGCGACGCTCTGCCTGCACCGCAGTCCGCCGCACAGCCGATCGGAGCGGTTAACGACACGATGGCAGGCTCGCAGCAGAACGGCGATACGTTCTACCTGGAGTCCATGAACGAACAGTTCATCAGCGGCAGCGACCCGCGCGCGCTACTGATGCAGGCGCTGCAGGAAGACCGGTTCATGCTGTACGCGCAGACGATCCGGCCGCTTAGCGGGACCGTGCCCTACCAACGCTGCTTCGAAGTGCTGCTGCGGCTGCAGAAGGCAAATCAGGACCTGTTGCCGCCCGGCGGGTTCTTTCCGGTGGCGGAACGATACAACCTGATGGGGGAAATTGACCGCTGGGTGGTGCGCAACGTGATCAAGTGGTGTCTGGACAAGCAGCGCAGCGATCCGGCGTGGCAGATGCCGCTCTACAGCGTGAACCTCGCCGCAGCGTCACTGCGCGAACCGGAGTTCGCGCTTTACGTTCGCAGCGAACTGCAGCGCCACACGTTTCCCGCCTCCAAACTGTGTTTCGAAATCGCGGAGCAGGATGTCATCAACTATCACGGCGCGGTGCAGGCGTTCATGAGCACGCTGCGGCCGCTCGGCTGCCGTTTCACGCTCGATGCCTTCGGCAGCACCAAGGTGTCGTTTGCGCCGCTCAAGGACCTGACGCTGGATTTCCTCAAGATCGACGGCGTCATCATCCAGAACATCCTCACCGACCCGGGCAACCTCGCCAAAATCCGGGCGATTGCGACCGCGTCGCGAAAGATCGGTATACGCACCATCGCCGAGTGGGTGGAAAGCGATGACACGGTCGCGACGCTGCGCAAGCTCGGCGTCGACTACGCGCAGGGATTCGGCATCGGCAAGCTAGGCCCGATCGCGCAAGTGTCGTAAACGTGGTGGGTCGTGGTACGTGGCTCGTGGCTCGTGATAAAAGGTGGCTGAAGGCGAGGCTATTCGCGCCGCAATCCACCGGGGTGACGAAATTCACGAACCACGAGCCACGAGCCACGAGCCACGAGCCACGGGGCCGGTTACTTGTTAACTGGCTCGATCGTGCCCATGTGGAATTTGTATTCGCCTTTGCGGCGATCGCTGTAGTAGTGCGTGAGCGTGTTGCGTACCGTTGCAAACGCGATCTGGTCCCATGGTATCTCGTTCTCGGCAAGTAGTCTCGCCTCGAGCGTCTCGGCGCCGGCGTGAAAATTGAGATCGAGCAGCCGCGCGCGGAACAGGATGTATACCTGGCTGATATGCGGGATGTTGTAGAGCGCGTAGAGCGGACCGATCTCGACCCGCGCGTTGGCTTCTTCCAGTGTCTCGCGCGCCGCGCCCTGATAAGTGGTTTCGCCGTTTTCCATGTAACCGGCGGGCACTGTCCACAAGCCATAACGCGGCTCGATCGCGCGCCGGCACAGCAGGACCTTGTCTTCCCATTCCACAATGCAGCCGACCACCATCCTCGGATTCTGATAGTGGATGGTGTGGCACGCGCCGCACAAGAAGCGCGGCAGCGTGTCGCCTTCTGGTATGCGCAGTGCGACCGGCGCGCCGCATTGGCTGCAGAATTTCATGAGGGAAGCCGGATTTGAAGGTGCCTGGAAGCTCTTACTATACGGTAACAGTCGTGTATTGGAAATCCGGGTCCGGGGTTGTGCACGTGATTGCGGCCGTTTCCTTCCCGTCCGTTGGCGTTGCGCGGGGCTGGGTAGGGCCGTTGCCGCATGCTATGATTTGACACATCTGGCTGGTCAACTTGAGGGAGACAAGCAATGAGCGACAAAGCAAGAATGATAGTGATCGGGGCGGTTTCGTTGATCATCGGCGCTGCGGGTGGATGGTGGTACGGCATGATGCAGGTCGACGATGTGACGTTTAAGCTTATGACCGCGACACATGAAAAGGATCAGGCAGTGCAAAACGCAGACCGTCTGCGCAAAATGAACGACGATGCGGCGAAAAAATACGGCAAGGATCTCGGCAAGCTGGTGATGGCAGTCGCTACGCCCCCGTTGCCAGTCCCACCTGCCGAAGCGCCGGCGCAAGGTCAGCCCGCGCCGACGCCGGCTGCTGCCGCGCCTGCCATGGATGACCCGGCGAAGCTTATCGACAGCGTACGCGCAATGCTGGCAGCGCGCGATCACATTCGCGCTACGCTCGATGGTGTGCGCGCAGCGATGAATTCTGAATTCGATGCGCTGGCAGCCGAGCTCGGCAATGCGGCGCCGGATTCGGAGAAAGTGAAACAGATACTGGAGTCGCTCAAGCAGAAGTGGCCGCAGAAGGAAAAGGACATGGAAGCGGCAACGCGTGGATTGCTGGTCGACCTTGGCATCCTGCAGGCTGCTCCCGCGTCCAAGCCTACAGCAACACCGCAACCGGCCGCCGCATCTGCGCCGGCACCAGCTGTTGCACCTGCACCTGAGCTGAAGCCGGCTGAAAAGAAATAACCGCAGCATCCCGGCGCGCACCGGTAGTCGAGGCAGTGCGCGCCGTTTTTTTGCCGCGTCCCGCAGTAACCATCACGAGAAATTCGACAGACTGCAGGTATCATTGGCTCGCCTCGCGATCCGTTCCGGATTTAAACGGGCTGTGTGCGCCGAGTTCATCGACGTAAGCCGCAATGCCGCGCGACTCGCGCTGGAGGAAATCCTCGACCGCCGCGGCGAACTGCGGATGCGCGAGCCAGTGCGCGGAGTGCGTTTCCACCGGCAGCAGCCCGCGCGCTATCTTGTGTTTCCCCTGCGCGCCGCCCTCGAAGCTGGCGATGCCGTGGGCGATGCAAAACTCGATTACCTGGTAGTAGCAGGTCTCGAAATGCAGCGCCTGATGGTATTCGAGCGCGCCCCAGTAACGGCCGCACAGCCGCTGCCCGCTATGGATGTTGAGCGAAGCGGCGACGGGTTTGGATTCGCGCATGGCGACGATGAGCAGGATGTTTTCCGGCATGGTGCGGCCGATGGCGCGGAAGAAATCGAGGTTGAGATAGGGCGTCGAGTGATGCTGACGATAGGTTTCGCGGTAACAGCGGTTGAAAAATACCCATAGCGCGTCGGTGATGGCGCTCCCCGCAAACCACTCGCAGCTGATGCCGGCGTCACGCACATGGCGCCGCTCCTGTTTGATCTTCTTGCGCTTGTCATGATTGAGCGTCGCCAGGAAGCCGTCGAAATCGGCGTAACCGTGATTGCGCCAGTGAAACTGCACGCCGTGGCGCAGCATCAGTCCGCATTCCTGCATTTCAGTTACCTCATCGGGAGGCGGAAACAGGCAGTGCAGCGACGAAGCGCGGGATTCCCGCGCGAGTTCGAGCGCCGCGCCGAGCAACAGCCGGCGCTGCTCGCTGTGTTCGGCAAGCAGGCGCGGTCCGCTCACCGGGGTAAACGGCACCGCATTGAGCAGTTTCGGGTAATAATGCAGTCCGTGACGCTGGTAGGCGTCCGCCCACGCCCAATCGAACACGTATTCGCCGTAAGAATGGGTCTTCAGATACAGCGGCATGGCGCCGGCCAGTGCGCCATTCTCGCGCAGAATCAGGAAGCGCGGCGCCCAGCCGGTGTCGGCGCTGGCGCAGCCGGTTTCGTGCAACGCGTGCAGGAATTCGTGCCGCAGGAACGGGTCGCCACCGGTGAGCCGGTTCCAGTCGCGCGCCGGAATCGCGGCGATCGAGTCGCGCACTTCAACCACGGGCTCGACCGTCTTCATTCGGGCAATGATATATTATCGTTATGAAAATCGCGATTGCCCAGATCAATTGCACGGTTGGCGATCTTGCCGGCAACGTCGCGCGTATCGTTGATTTCGCCGAACGTGCGCGCGCGCAGTCAGTGGATCTGCTCATCACGCCGGAGCTCGCAGTGTGCGGCTACCCCCCCGAGGACCTGCTGCTGCGCGACGATTTTTACCGCAACTGCGACGCGGCGCTGCAGCGGCTGGCGGCCGGGATTGCCGGGATCGCGGTTGTCGTCGGCCATCCGCGTCAGGTCGACGGCAAGCGCTATAACGCGGCTTCGGTGATCCAGAACGGCCGCATCATCGCCACCTACCACAAGCATACGCTGCCCAACTATACGGTGTTCGACGAAGAACGTTATTTCGACTCTGGCGACGAGCCGTGCGTATTTCCGGTGAGCGGCGTCAATTTCGGCGTCAACATCTGCGAGGACACCTGGGGCAGACAGGGCCCGCTGCTCGCGAATCCCGGCGTCAACGGCAGGGAACTCAATCTCGGCATCAACATTTGCGCCGATTCATGGGAGGCGGTGGCGCCGCGCGCCGCGCGCGCGGCCGGCGCCGAGGTACTGCTGGTGCTCAATGCCTCGCCGTATCATCTGCGCAAGCAGCATTCGCGTTACGACGTGATGCGCGAACGCGTCGCCGAGACCGGCATTCCGCTGATCTACGTCAACATGGTCGGCGGCCAGGACGAACTCGTGTTCGACGGCGCGTCGTTCGTGCTCAATCGCGAGGGCGAGGTCACGCACCAGTTGCCGCTGTTCAAGGAGGCGCTGGGGATCGTGAGTATCGAGCACGGGGAACCGCTGCCGGGTGAGATTGCGCCGGAGCGTGCGATCGAGGCCGATGTCTATGATGCACTGTGCCTCGGCGTGCGCGATTACGTCGGGAAGAACGGCTTTCCCGGCGTGCTGCTCGGATTGTCGGGCGGCATCGATTCGGCATTGACGCTGGCGGTCGCCGTCGACGCGCTGGGCGCCGACAAGGTGCGCGCGGTGATGATGCCGTCGCAGTACACCGCGAGCATCAGCCGCGAGGACGCCCGCGTCCAGGCCGAAGCGCTCAAAGTGCGCTACACCGAAATCGCGATCAAGCCGGTATTCGACGCATTTCTAGCCGCGCTGGCGGAGGAATTCAGGGGGCTGCCGCAGGACACGACCGAGGAAAATCTGCAGTCGCGCATTCGTGGCACGTTGCTGATGGCGTTGTCGAACAAGGGCGGCGCAATTGTGCTCACCACCGGCAACAAGAGCGAGATGGGCACCGGTTACGCCACGCTCTATGGCGACATGGCGGGAGGCTTCGGCGTGTTGAAGGACATCAGCAAGATGATGGTCTACCGTCTTGCCAACTACCGCAATACCATTGCGGCGGTGATTCCGCAGCGCGTGATCACGCGCGCGCCCTCGGCCGAATTGAGGCCGAACCAGGTAGACCAGGACAGCCTGCCGCCCTATGACGTGCTCGATGCAATCATGGAGGCGTATGTCGAGCACAATCTCGGGCCGCGCGCAATCGAGGAGGCTGGATTCGCCCGCAAGGATGTCGAGCGCGTGATCCATCTGCTGCGAATCAGCGAATACAAGCGGCGCCAGGCGCCGATCGGCGTCCGCATCACGCCGCGCGGATTCGGCAAGGACTGGCGCTACCCGATCACCAACAAGTACCGCCATCAGTTCGAATAGCAAGCAGCCTGTCGGACTTTGGGCGTCCGACAGGCTGCTTGCTATTAGGAGTTTGTCGGGGCTAAGCCCGACAAACTCCTTTATACTATGCACGGAAACCGGTCGCGGCGCGCAGCCGGTCGAGACGAAGCAGAGAGGGTGTAATGAAAAAAATCGAAGCGATATTCAAGCCGTTCAAGCTGGATGAGGTGCGGGAAGCGCTGTCCGAAATCGGCGTCAGCGGCCTGACGGTAACCGAAGTCAAGGGTTTCGGCCGGCAAAAGGGACATACCGAGCTTTACCGCGGGGCTGAATACGTGGTCGATTTTCTGCCCAAGGTGAAAATCGAAGT
>PLYS01000559.1 GCA_003153455.1 Betaproteobacteria bacterium
CCAGATATTCCAGGATGTCGTACACCGTGATACGAGTGCCGCGTATGCAGGGCTTCCCACTGCGGATGACAGGGTCAATCACAATTCGATCTTGGTAATTCATGCGATGATGTTACTGCTAGACGGCAGGCAACTCAAGACCACGATGTACCCGTGTTACGCTGGTCCGCCCCGGTTATGCAGGGTCTCCATCGACGAATTCAGGCGAGGCGTCTGCGTTACGGGTGGCGGCGTAGATCCATAGAAACCGGCAATAATCGTATCTGCCCTTGATGGGTATCGCTGCGCGCAACCCATCCTACGCAGCTACACATGACGGCATTGCGTGCATGTAAACTATAGATTACACTACTGCTGTGATCGAAATTCGCGAGACCCTGGTTTTTTCTGCATGGCTAAAAAGAAGCTGCAAACGCGTCCTTATGATGCCGCTGCCTATCTGAAAACCGAGCAGGACTGCGCGCTGTATCTGCAGGCCGCTATCGATGAATCCGACGGCGATGCGGCGCTGGTAGTTGCGGCGCTTGTCGACATTGCCCGCGCGCGCGGCATGATGCATCTCGCGCGGGAAACCGGCCTCACACGCGAAGGGCTCTATAAGGCGCTGTCGCCGGAAGGCAATCCGAGTTTTGCGACAGTCATGAAAGTCTGCAAGTCGCTCGGATTGAAGCTGCACGCGGAGCCAGCCGAGGCATAACCGAAACCCGCAAGATCGAATTCGAGACCGCAGAGTAGTCGCAGGCATCGGCATCGCCAGAAAGAATAAAGCGGGTCGGTGTAACCGTGATGGGTACCTGCGCCTCAAAATACTCACTTGCATGCTCCAAGCGATTTAAAATGACCGAAAATTACCCACTCACATTGCAGAAGATCCACCGTGCGGTTGAACGAAACATCAGCGGGCAGGAAATTCGCGAAGCCGGTGTGCGGGCCGAGGTCATCGAGGATTATCCCGACGACAAATATTCGCCGAGCGCCCTGTTACTGGGTTTCACCGTGGCTGGACGCCCGCTGCATTTTCAGGTAGCGTTTGACGATTCGGCGATGTCGAAGATCGTCACGATCTATCAACCCGACCCGAACGAGTGGATCGAATTCCGGAAACGAGGCGGCCATGTTTAAATGTCATGTGTGCGGTAATACGTCTGCAAGGTCCGAGTTCGTGAGCGAGGTTTTCACGCTGGAGGGTGAGCGACGCGCGCTGGTGGAGCACATCCCCGCGCAGGTCTGCGAGCGGTGCGGCGAGGCTACATTTTCGCGCGAGACGACCGAGAAGATCCGCCGGTTGGTCCACGGCGCCGGGCGGCCGGGAAAAACCGTGCCGCTGGACGTGTTCGCTCTGGCATAAGGCTCCCGATACTTTCGCCCCTCACGGGTCGGACTCGCCAAGTCCCGACAACATTGGTGGTTTACTCCCGGCGGACCGGGTTATACCGCGTTAGCGAGTCACTTTCCCGGATGAAATAAAGCGAGTCAGGGTACTTTTCCTCCAGAACAAAACCCGGAAAGCCGCATGGATATTTGCTCTACGGGTGTTTTGTCGATTCGGACGGAACATCGGCGTCAGGCTTCGCTAACTGCATAAGGCGTAATCCGGGACCATCGGAGTAGACCCCGCAACCGGAGTTCGGTGAGGAGAAATCATGGAACGTTTGTTAAAGCCGCTGATCCTTGTATTTGCATTTACCGCTCCGCTGTGCCTGGCGGCGGAGGATTATCCCAACAGACCCATTCGCTTCATCGTGCCGTTTCCGCCAGGCGGTGGCACGGACGGCCTGGCGCGCATCCTCGGTGCGAAACTCACGGAGTTTTGGGGGCAACAGGTGATTATCGATAACCGGGGCGGAGCTCAAGGCAGCATCGGCACGGCGGCGGGCGCCAGAGCGGCGCCGGATGGGTACACGATCACGCTCGCCCACTCGGGATCGCTGGCAATAAACCCGCATCTCTATAGCGCCCCCGGCTACGACACGCTCAAAGATTTTGCCGCTGTTTCGGGAGGCGTAACCATGCCTTTCATTCTCGTGGTGCATCCTTCCGTGCCGGTAAAGACGATGAAGGAGCTGGCGCTGCTGGCAAAACAACACCCTGGGGAGCTGACTTTTGCGTCGTCCTCCTCGGGGCCGCAGCTCGCGGGTGAGCTATTCAGGCTGACGACTGGCACGAATATGGTGCACGTTCCGTATAAGGGTGGCGCGCAAGCAGTGATAGCTCTGCTCTCCGGCGAGGTAGGCATCATGTTTACGGTCCCGTTTCCTACGGTGCCGCATGTCAAATCCGGCAAACTGCGCGCGGTGACGTTGCTCGGCGCTAAACGCATTGAAGCGATGCCGGATGTACCGACAGCGATAGAGGCCGGCTATCCCGCGCTTAGCAATGTCAACGAGTGGTATGGTGTGGTCGTACCTGCCGCGACGCCGCATGACGTAATCGCAAAACTCAATGCCGCCATCGTCCGCGCGCTCAATTCGCCTGACGTGCTCGCGCGCATTCATGCTCTCGGACAATATCCCGCGCCCAGCACACCCGCGGAATTCGCGGAGTTTATTCGGGTCGATTACGAGCGCTGGGGCAAGGTCGTGAAGGCATCCGGAGCCAAGGTNNGCCGGCCAAGTGGTCGTGCGCATCCGCGCCTGCTCGCTCAATCACCGCGACCTTAATATCATCTCCGGCAACTACTCGAGCGTCGCGATCAAGCCGGAAGCGATCCCGCTGTCCGATGGGGCGGGTGAGGTGACCGCAGTCGGTCAGGGTGTCACGCGCTGGAAAGTGGGCGACCGGGTCGCACCGATCTTCGTGCAGCGCTGGCTGGGCGGTAACCTGCTGCCCGAGTACATGCCCTCCGCGCTCGGCGGCCCGAGTGACGGTGTGCTGGCCGAGCAGATAGTGCTGAGCGAAGAGGGATTGGTGCGGATACCTTCGCATATGAGCTTCGAGCAGGCGGCGACCTTGCCCTGCGCCGCGGTCACGGCATGGAACGCAGCGCTGGTGAAGGGAGGGCTCCAGCCGGGTCACACGGTGGTTACCCTCGGCACCGGCGGAGTATCGCTGTTCAGCGCGCAGTTCGCGTTGATGATCGGCGCGCGGGTCATTGCAACGACCGGAAGCGACGAGAAGGTCGAGCGGCTGCGCGAGCTCGGGGTGAGCGAGGTGGTCAACTGCCGGACGACGCCCAACTGGGACGTTCGCGTGCGCGAGCTCACCGGAGGGCGCGGGGCGGACCTCGTGGTAGAGGTCGGAGGCCCTGGATCGGTCGCCAGGTCGATCGCCGCCATCCGGTATTGCGGTCACATCAGCGTGGTCGGCAACCTCGCCGGTAAAGCGACGATCGATCCCGGCGCCCTTTTCGCCAAGCGCGCCTCGATGTGCGGCATTCAGGTCGGCAGCCGCGACATGTTCGAGGCGATGAACCGGGCGATCGAAGTGGCAAAGCTCGAGCCTGTGATCGACCGCGTGTTTGATTTCACGGAAACCCGCGCCGCCTATGAATACCTGGCGGGCGGAAAGCACTTCGGCAAGGTGGTGATCCGAGTGTCGTAGTTGTCCGTTTCGCGAGATACCTCAGGCTGCCGGAAACCCAGAAGCGCTTCGAGGCGGAAGGCGCCGAGACGGACATCCGCACACCCGAGGAAGTCCGTAAAATGCTTCGCGTCGAGATTGCCAAGTGGGCGAACGTCGCGAAGGTGGCCAACATTCGCGGGCAATGACGGCGCTTTTCTGGTCGTGGATTCAACCGAAGGGCTTATAAAGGAGTGACGACATGGCAGACACGTACGACCAGCCGCCGAGCGTAACGGCGCAATCCGCGGTGGAACCGTCACTCGTTACGACTACGCACGTCATCTATGCGCTGCATTCGCTTAGCATCCTGATCGGCGTAACGAGCGCCGCCACGATCATCGGCGCATTCGTCTTCGGCTTACCCTCGATCATTGCGGTCATCATCAACTACGTGAAGCGCAGCGACGTGCGCGGGACGTATCTCGAGTCGCACTTTGGTTGGCAGATCCGGACGTTTTGGTTCGCCGCGCTGTGGGCGGCGCTCGGCGTGCTGCTTTGGGTCGTCCTTGCCATTGTGCTGATCGGATTTTTGATCGGGCCCGCCATTCTCATGCTAACCGGACTGTGGGTCATCTACCGCGTCGTACGAGGCTGGCTTGCGCTGCGTGACGAACGACCTATCGGGGTGTGATGGGATGGGCGGACCGGATCGGCTCGATCGACAAGGGCAAGTACGCCGATCTGGTCGCCGTTGCCGGCGACCCGTTGGCCGACATCACCGAACTTCAACGCGTCAAATTCGTGATGAAGGGCGGCAAGGTCATAAGAAATGACATGGCGCAAGGCGCTCCGAAATAACCCTTACTGGAGAAGAATATGCAAAACGCGAAACTCGCACTTGCTGCAACTGTTTCAATCGTGGCGTTGATCGGTACGTTTGGTGTCCAGTCGCCAAGGGCGCAGCAACCGGGGTTTTCCCGTGCGATGCTGCAAAAGGGAGACCTTTCCGTCCCCGGACGCGAGGCTGTCCAGCTCAGGGCCGAATTCGATCCGGGCGCGGCAGCGGGCAAGCACACCCATCCCGGCGAGGAACTCGGGTATATCCTGGCCGGCACGCTCGTGCTTGAGGTTGAGGGCAAGGCGCCGGTGACACTTAACGCGGGCGATTACTTCTTTGTCCCGGCCGGAATCGTACACGACGGCAGGAACGTCGGTAGCGGAAAGGCAAAGGTACTGGCGACCTACATTGTCGAAAAAGGCAAGCCGATCGCCACGCCGGTAAAGTGAAAAGACTCCATTTATCCTTTCGGGAAAGGGGGTCAGGTCTAGACATAACGATTTCAAAATAGCAGCCTTCGATCATGGCCCACCCGCTGAGAATGACACACCAGATACCAAGCAAGACCGGTTTGTATCCATGTGAATGACCATGCGAGCGCACACACTACGACCACTCAAAGCATGAAAGTTCGTTATTTCACTGACACGGACACATTGCTTATCGAGTTTCGAGACACCCCAGTCGCCGACACCCGCGATCTGGACGAAAACACGGTGCTCGACGTTGACGCAGAAGGCGACATTTGCTCAATCACAGTCGAGCTCGCTTCTCGCCGAGCAGTGGCATGATGCAAACGCCGCGGCCTAGAGCAGTCGCTCGGACGACGATGACGTGCGGGCCGTCGCCCAGAAAGGTGCGGGCCGAGGGATTCAAGAACGTCATGGCGGATTGGAAAACCGGGATCCGCTACGACAAAAACCGGAACCGGTGAATTGACGGCAAATCCACTTGTTTTTGCGGGAGTACCTGATGATCAGCCATGCAGCTGTCGAACCGGCAATGGACACCGCCTGGGATGTGTCGATCGAAATGGACGATGGCATCGTGCTGCGTGCCGACGTTTTTCGCCCGGCGCGCGAGGGGCGCTTCCCGGTCATCTTGAGCTACGGTCCCTACGCGAAAGGACTCAATTTCGAGGAAGGCTATCCGGACGCATGGAAGCGCATGCTCGCGCAGCACCCGGAGGTGGCAGTCGGTTCGTCCGGGCGATATCAGGCCTGGGAAGTCGCGGACCCGGATCGGTGGGTGCCGGACGGGTATGTCTGCGTTCGTGTCGATGCGCGCGGATGGGGACGTTCGCCCGGCTACATCGATCCCTATTCCAGACGGAGCACGGTCGACTTTCGCGACTGCATCGAATGGGCGGGTGTGCAGCCCTGGAGCAACGGCAAAGTGGGGCTGCTCGGAATCTCATACTACGCAGTGACGCAATGGCTAGTGGCGGGAGATCAGCCCGCGCATCTGGCGGCGATGATCCCGTGGGAGGGCGTGAGCGACTTCTACCGCGACAACTTCTACCACGGCGGGATTTTCTGCCAGGCGTGCGACGTGTGGTACCGGCGCACGACCACGACCGTGCAGCATGGTCTCGGTGAACGCGCGAAGCGCAATCGGAACACGGGCGAGCTCATTGCGGGCCCCGAAACGCTTTCCGACGAAGCGCTCGCGGCAAACCGATCTGATTACCCGCGTGAGTTGCGCGCACATTCACTGGTCGACGAATTTCATCGCATTCGTTCGGCACAGTGGGACCGCATCGTCGTTCCTTTCCTGTCGGCGGGCAACTGGGGCGGCGTCGGGCGGCATCTGCGGGGCAACGTCGAAGGGTTCGTGCGCGCGGCTTCCGCGCAGAAGTGGCTCGAGATTCACGGCAAGGAGCACTGGACCGAGTTCTATACCGACTATGGCGTCGGCCTGCAGAAACGCTTCTTCGATCACTTTCTGAAGGGGATCGACAACGGTTGGCAGGAGCAGCCGCGGGTCATGCTGCGGGTGCGCACGGTTGAGGGCACTTTTCTCGACCGCACCGAGAACGAGTGGCCGCTTGCGCGCACCCGGTGGACGCGGCTGTACCTTGATCCGGAAAGAAACGCGCTTTCGACCCAGGCGCTCGCGCATGCGGGACAGCGATCGTTCGCCGCGTTCGGGAGTGCCGGTATCACCTTCTCGACGCCACCCCTGCCCGAGCAGACCGAAATCACGGGGCCCGTAGCGGCCAAACTCTTCGTGTCCTCCAGCACAAGCGATGCGGACCTGTTCCTCGTCCTGCGCGTGTTCCGTCCCGACGGAACCGAGGTCGTGCTGCAGGGCGCCGTGGACCCGCACACGCCGGTGAGCCAGGGATGGCTGCGCGCTTCGCACCGCAAGCTCGACACCGGTCTCGCGACCGAGTACCGCCCTTACCACACGCACGACGAGGTGCAGCCGCTCGTCCCCGGGGAGATCTACGCGCTGGACATCGAGATCTGGCCGACCAGCCTCATCGTTCCGGCGGGCTATCGCATCGCGCTCTCGGTGCGCGGCACGGACTACGAGTACGAGGATAGCCGTGAGGCGGCCGAGCTGAGCTTCTTCAAGGGCAGCAAGATGCGCGGGGTGGGCATCTACACGCATGCCGATCCCGGCAATCGACCGCCGGAGACATTCGGTGGCACGACGACGATCCATGCCGGGGGCGCCTTTGCGGCCTGCTTGCTGCTTCCGCTAATCCCGGGCAAGGCGTCTTGAAGGCCCCGTGTCGCGATGTGTTGCTGCAGCCGATGACGCTCTAGTCGATCTTGACGTCGTTCTCCCGGATGATCTTCTCCCAACGCTTCACCTCTGCCTGGACGAAGGCGTTGAACTCCGCTGGCGAGGCACTCGGCTCGACCGAAAACGTGCGCTTCTCCAGGTAATCCTTCAACTGCGGTTCGCGCAGCACCGAGACGGTCGCAGCGAAGAGCTTATCGAGGACGGGCTTCGGCGTGCGCGTTGGCGCGAAGAGCCCGGTCCAAAGCATGCTGCCGATCCCCGGGAAGCCGGACTCGGCTAAGGTCGGAACATCCGGCAACTCCCGTAGCCTTTGGGTCGAGGTGACGGCGTAAGCCTTGATCTGCCCCGCCTGAATCGCGCCGAGGTTGGAAGCCACGTTGGATTCAGTGATGTGCACTTCGCCGCGCATCAATCCCGGCAGCGTTTCTCCGGCGCCTTTCGATGGGATGTGAACCAGCTTGATTCCTGCCGCCGCCATCAGGGCAAGCATGTCGAGATGGGAATAGGAACCCGTGTTGCCGATGAAATTGAGTTGGCCGGGGCGCTCGCGCGCGTAGGCAATGGCTTCCTTCAATGTGGTAGCCGGCACCCTGGGACTGCCGATGATCACGCTCGGAATCGAGGCGAGCAGAGTTACACCGGTGAGCGCTTTATTGGTGTCGACCTTGATCCGCTTGGCATAGAGGATCGTGTTGATGGCGTTGGTCGAGATGTTTCCGAGCAACAGCGTGTAGCCATCGGGCGGCGCCGTCGCCACCAACTCCACGCCGATATTCCCGCCTGCGCCGGGTCGGTGGTCCAGCACGATCGGTTTCCCGAGTTGCTCCGAGAGTTTGGGCGCAAGCACGCGACCGAGGATATCAGTCGCTCCGCCCGGAGTGAATGGCGCAACAACGCGAATCGGCTTTTGCGGATAAGCGTGCGTATCCGATTGGGCCAAGACGTTGAAGCTGGCCGCGTACAGGAGTGCCCCAACCCGGAAGATATGTCTAGCCGCTTGATGCAAAATTCTTTGGCGTGCCGATTAGTGGAAAGTATGTTATTTGCATACTGCGTTGTAGCAACAAATTATCCAGGCGCCGATGAACAAGAAGCAGGGAATCGAAGATCTCAATTGGGTTTTGCGTCGAGCTGCCAGTATAGCATCGGCTCGGAATGAGAGCGCCGCGCCGCGAGTTCCTGCGGACCCGCCACCGGTCTCGGCGCCGACCTCGCTATATCCCTCGGCAGATCCAGGCTGTCGTTGCGATCGCCACAGCCGAAAATCAAATAGACACGCACGTGACATGGTCCGAAAACCGAACCGATGCTTGCTTCCATACGGTGCACTCTGGAATTAGCCGGACGGTAGTGAGATTCGATATAATCAAAAACGCGATTGGAACCGAAGTCATGCTCGCCGCGGGTGTGGCCGGTACCGTGATTTCGATCATGGTCGCAAACGAGGCGCTGGTCGAACAAGACCAGCCGCTCATCCAGATCAAGCCCGATTGAACCGGCAATTCCCGGCTGCCTGCCGCGGGGTTGTTTATCGCACCTTGGGGACGCGCCATGCCTGAAATCAAAATCGTCGACACCACGCTGCGCGACGCGCATCAATGCCTGTGGGCCACGCGCATGACCACGGCGATGATGCTGCCGGTGGCCGAAAAGATGGACCACATCGGCTTTGAGACCATCGATTTGATGGCCTCGCCTCAATTCGACGTGTGCGTACGCTA
>PLYS01000653.1 GCA_003153455.1 Betaproteobacteria bacterium
ATGCGCATGTCGAGCGGCGCGTCAAAGCGAAAGCTGAAGCCGCGTTGCGCGTCGTCGAGCTGCGGCGACGACATGCCGAGGTCGAGCAAAATGCCGTCGACGTGCGTGACGCCGCATGCGCGCAACACCTCGCGCAAGCGGCTGAAACTTTCGTGCATAAGCTGCAGTCGCTCGTCATCGATCTCTCCGCGCGCTGCGATTGCCGCCGGATCGCGATCCAGCGCAATCAGGCGTCCGCGCCTTCCCAGGCGCGCCAAAATTTCCCGGCTGTGGCCGCCCCAGCCAAATGTGCAGTCGACGTAAACGCCATCCGCGCGTACATTCAAACCGTCTACTGCCGTATCTAACAGGACCGGGAGATGTGAGCCCTGGCTCACAACGAGAAGCCCTCCAGCTCGGGCGGCAGATTGCCGTCACCGAAGCCCGTGCTGCGCTCCAGAGCCTGTTCCCATTTCTGCTTGTCCCACAGCTCGAACTTGTTGCCCTGCCCGAGCAGCACCACGTTTTTCTCGAGCGCGGCGAACTCGCGCAGCGCGGGCGATATCAGCACGCGGCCGGCGGCATCCATCTCGATGTCTTCGGCATATCCGATCAGCTGCCGCTGCAGATCGCGGATGCGGGGGTTCAAGCTCGACAACCCCATCAGCTTCTGCTGGATCGGCTCCCAGTCGGGCAGCGGATAAAGCAGCAGACATTTGTCGAAATCGGCGGTGATCACCAGTCGGCGAGCGCACCGCATGAACAACTCCTCGCGGTATCGCGACGGAATTGCGAGTCGGCCTTTGCTGTCGAGACTGAGTTGAGCTGCACCGCGAAACACGACTCCCCCTTAAAACGCGCGGAAGAAAATTTTTCTCCCACTTTTTACCACTTGAACCCACTATATGAAAAATAAACCACAGGGTCAAGCAGGGAAGCGCTATTTTATGTTTTCAGGACAATGACTTATGAGGATTAATTCACGCCTGGTTTAAGCTTTGAATCGTGTTTTATATTAAAACCAATTACTTATTATATAAATGAAATGTAAAACATTAACTTTATTTTGGAGGATCAACGGCTTACGGTTGAATGTCGGCGTTGCGGAAAAGCAACAACCAAGAAAGGATGCGCTTACTGCTGCGTACGATAGTACGAGACCGAATTGATGCTTGAGGAAATCCCGCGCGCAACATCTGCTTGGCGCGCGATATTCGCGAGGAGAACGAGCCAAGAACGGCTTTTGGGCAGGCTTAAATCGCTTCGGCAACTGCCTTGCCGAGATCGACGGTCCTGGCTTCGCCGCCGATGTCGGGCGTGCGCGGACCTTCAACCAATATCGTTTCGATCGCATCGATGATAGCCTGCGCGGCATCGAGATGACCGAGATGCTCGAGCATCATCGCTCCCGACCAGATTTGCCCGATCGGATTGGCGATGCCTTTGCCATAGATATCGGGCGCTGAGCCATGCACCGGCTCGAACAGCGACGGAAACTCGCGCTCGGGATTGATATTCGCTGACGGGGCGATGCCGATGGTGCCGGTACACGCCGGGCCGAGGTCGGACAGGATGTCGCCGAACAGATTGGAGCCGACCACGACATCGAACCAGTCCGGATGTATCACGAAGTGCGCCGACAGGATGTCGATGTGGTACTGGCTGGTTTTCACATCGGGATACTGCGCTGCCATCGCTTTGAAGCGTTCGTCCCAGTACGGCATGGTGATGGAAATGCCGTTCGACTTAGTTGCGGAGGTCACGTGCTTGCGCGTGCGCTTGCGCGCGAGCTCGAACGCAAAGCGCATGATGCGGTCGACGCCGCGCCGCGTAAATGTGCTCTGCTGCACCGCCATTTCGTACTCGGTGCCATCGAAGATGCGCCCGCCGATCGACGAGTACTCGCCTTCGCTGTTCTCGCGCACCACCCAGAAATCGATGTCGCCCGGCTTGCGATCGGCGAGCGGGCACTTCATGCCCGGCATCAGCCGCACCGGGCGCAAGTTTACGTACTGCTGGAAGTTGCGACGAAACGGGATCAGCAGCCCCCACAGCGAAATGTGATCGGGAACCGTGGCCGGCCAGCCCGCCGCACCGAAGAACACCGCATCGTGCCTGCGCACCTGTTCGAGACCGTCTTCCGGCATCATGCGCCCGTGTTTCGCGTAGTAATCGCAACTCCAGTCGAATTCGTCGAACCTGAGCTCGATGCCGAATTTACGCGCCGCGGCCTCGAGCACGCGCACGCCTTCGGGACCGGTTTCCTTGCCGATGCCGTCGCCGGGTATGTATGCGATATTGTATTTTTTCATGCTCGGTCCTCTTCAGCGGGAGTCGGCCGATAAGCCGGGTTCTGTCGGAAGCTTGCGCTGCCGCGACAGTCATTCCTCTCGACGCGCGGTTGCCCGCACGCTCTAGCCACCTACCCGCAAGCTCGGTGGGTCACGTCATCGCTTGCCTATTTGGTGTTGCTCCGGGTGGAGGTTGCCGCGTTTCACCCGCCGCGTTGTTTGATCCCGGCTTACGGCTTGCGCCGCCCGCCGGTCGCGCAATGCGGCGACTCGTCTCTGTGGCCC
>PLYS01000337.1 GCA_003153455.1 Betaproteobacteria bacterium
TGATCTATCGTCGGACCAAGAACCTACGGGCCGTCCAGTTGTTGCTTGGTCACACCAAATTGGAATCGACAGTGCGCTACTTGGGTATAGAAGTCGATGATGCTTTGGAAATCTCCGAACAGACCGAAATTTAAGGAGAAGTAGCCAAACTGGCCGGCGCCGATGCCGGCCACCATCCTGCAGAATCCTGGGCGGCAGTAAATCATGTCTAGTAGCGGACATTGCCGAAACAACGCGGTCGGCGCTAGAAGCGAGTTGGTGAACTGCCCAGCGGCAGCTTTACGGAACCGTGGCTTACCACGTGCTATCGGTCATATGCGGACAATCGCGACCCTCACTCGGACCCTGCTGAAAACGAGCGAAAAATAACCGCGGGCGCTCGGCGTGTTTATTGCGAGAGTCACGTCCGTCTCGGCGCGAGCCCGCAACGACCGTAGTCCGGCGGGCGCAGCAACACCAAAACACCTTAGGTGCGGTAACGCACAGACCCACTGTTCCAGAGCGGGCAACCTATCAAATACAGTGCGAACTCTCGGTCTCTGCCGTGTCGAGAATCCAATAATTATGCAGACGACTGCGCACATGCCGGTGCATGTTCACCCCGCGAGAAATGTTCGCATAATTGCCTGAGGGAGGATGTCCGATGCTTAATCACGAATTGCGACAGGACGACGGGATATTGGTGCTAAAACCCGAAGGGCCGCTTGAAGCGACAGACTTCGCGATGGTGACGGGCCAGGTCGATGCTTATCTGGAGCAGCATGGGACACTACGTGNNTGCCGCGCATTGGAAGCCATTTCATCCACGCGAAATTACAGCACTTCGACTTCGAACGCGAGGACGCTGCATGGGACCGGCTCAAGCAAAGCAGCGTCGCGCAGGCGCGCTCGGCTGCGTGACCACATTAATCCGGGATGCTCGACCGAACGGGCGGGGTGACGCCCGAAAACTGAAATAATGCTCTAAAGCCGCGTGGCGCCATGACTGTGCTCCGCAAAAAGGCGGCTATAATATCCGGAATCCGGAACACCAGCTTGAAGTGCAAGAGTTTTCGGGTGGGCTCCGATTTTTAGCTTTAGCTGGCAATACCTGCACCGTCTCATTGAGGACGTGGTTTATGTATAAAAGAATCTTGGCGCCGGTCGACGGAAGCTCCGCTTCAGCGGTGGGTCTGCTGGAAGCGGTTCGATTTGCGAAGGATCAGCGCGCGCGGCTGCGGATCGTTCATATCGTCGATGAATCAGCGTTGATTCAGTATCCCGAATCAGTTGACATCACGGGAAAGATGCTGGAAACGTTTGTCAATGACGGCGAAAAGACTCTGCGTGATGCGGTGGCTCTTGCTAGGCGCCACAGAATAAAGCCCGAGCATGTGTTGTATAAAACGTTCGTAGGTGCTCTGGCCGATGTGATTCTCAAGGAGGCAAAAAAATGGCGGGCGGACATCATCGTTATGGGCACACACGAACAAGGCAATGTCCAGCATTTCTTTCTCGGGAGCAATGCGGAGACCATCGCGCGGTCTACCCGTCTTCCGGTGCTGTTAATTCACGGGGCGCCGTTAGCAAAACGCAAACGCGCCGCCAGGTGACTTCGCTCACGTAGAGATCGTTTTTTGAGCCGAGCGCGAGGCCGCGGGAACCTGCATCGACATCAAGGCATATCGTCACACTCGTTGCTCCGCAATCGCGTGTTGGCCCTGGGTCGGATACGGCATTGTAAATGCCTGCAACTCAGTCGAGCCTTGCGAAGGTTTTCAACGCAGTCACAATTCTCGATTCACTCAATTGGTCGGTAAACATTAAATCTCTCCGGGTTCAATTCCCCGCCCCTTGGGGCGCTCACTTTTGCAGTTGTCTTTGACTTTGATACCCCGTTACTTGCGGCGGGGTTATTCATTTCGCGGCGAAAATGCTCCACTGGCTGCATTCGTTACTACCCGACCTCCCCCATTACGGATATGCGCTCGTCTTTATTGTCGTGTTCTTCAACAACGTCGGGGCCCCTCTGCCGGGAGAAACGATACTTTTAGGGGCCGGATTTATCCTAGGCAGAGCGGAGAGTTCGCTGTGGCAACCACTGGTAGCTGGAACTGTTGCCTGTTTCCTCGGTGGCATCTGTGCTTTCTGGCTGGGACGGCGTCTGGGACAGAGCGGCTTGGGAAAAATTCACTGGCTGCATTTCACGCCCGAAAAGCTCAAGTGGCCCGAGCGAGTTTTTAAACGTTATGGCGCTAAAGCTGTATTCATTGCGCGGTTCATTGCGTTGTTTCCACCCGTCGCAGCCAATCTATTGGCAGGCACGACGACAATGCCGTGGCGAAATTTTCTCTTTTTCAACCTTACGGGGTCGGTCGCCTATACGACCACGTATATCCTGATCGGGTTTTTTTTCGGAAAACAGTGGAAACTTCTCCAAGCGTGGTTGGGCGCCACCGTACTTTATTTGATCCTCGCGGGAATAGCACTCGCAATTTTTGGCGTGATTTATAGAAATTTCTTGGTCAGCTGTTTGGTGCGCCCTTTTGCCAAAAAGCATAAGCGAAAATAATGGATGCCATACTAATGGAATGGACGCTCCCGTCGTTAAACGGCATCCCGTTGGCGTGTGAATCTCTCAGTTTGCAATGGGTCACATAGTTGTTGCACCGACACCTGTCAATTGCTTGCGCAGTCTCGGGTCATATTTCTGCATTCCGAAGAAAAAATAACATGAAGCTTTCCGAACTTCCTGCACAAATTGCTCCTGTCACTGCTGATATCGACAAGGTCACCGCCGCCCAGTTCTTAAATTTGTTCGCAGCTGTTTTCCTTCCGATGTTCATGGCGGCCGTCGACCAGACATTGCTCGCGACAGCCACGCCCGCAATTGCTGCTTCGCTGGGCGGACTTACGGATACGTCCTGGGTCGCAGTGGCATATCTGCTGTCATCTGCCGCCGTCGTGCCGCTTTACGGGCGACTTGGCGACCTCCACGGACGGCGCAACATGCTTGTCGTGGCGGTTGGGATATTTACTCTCGGGTCGCTTGCATGCGGGATCGCACAATCGCTGCCGCAACTGATAGCGGCGCGCGTCGTTCAGGGCCTTGGTGGGGCGGGGCTGATGACGTTGTCACAGGCTTTGGTCGGTGAACTAATTGCACCACTCGAGCGAGTGCGATTTCAAGGTTACTTCGCCGCTGTGTTCACGGCCGCCAGTGTCGCGGGTCCCGTCCTTGGGGGTGTCGTGGTTTCACATTTCAGCTGGCGATGGTTGTTTTTCGTCAATCTGCCCTTGGCCGCATTCGCGACCTGGCGCCTGTGCCAATTGCCGCGTGGAGAGCCGCATCTCGATCAGACCGGTACACATGATCTTTTGGGCATCGCGTTGTTCGCTGTCTGCACGGTATCTGGTCTCTACTGGCTGACCTCGGCAGGTCATCATTTCTATTGGCTTTCGACATTTAGCGCGTTGCTCGTTGCTTTATCCCTGATCACGTTGGGATTACTCGTATGGCGTGAAAGCAGACACGCATCGCCATTTCTACCGGTTGACCTGTTGCGGGAGAAGGCAATTGTTTTTTCACTGATTACAACGTCGCTGTTTGCCTCTTGCATGTTTGCGATGGTGTTTTTTATTCCTATCTATCTGCAACTCGGACACCGTGTTAGCGCAATGCATTCTGGCTTGTTGCTGCTGCCGCTGACCGCGGGAATGGTTATCGGTGCGATGGTTACTGGCCGTTTTGTCGCGCGGACCGGGCGGGCGAAGTGGGTGCCGGTGTTCGGAATGGCGCTCTCCAGTCTGGCTCTGTTGCTACTGGGTGCGTTGTCGCCACAGACCTTATCGGTCGGCGTTCTTGGGTTCATCGCAGGGCTGGGATTCGGAACAGTCATGCCGATTAATCAGGTTGTCGTGCAAACGGTGGCTGGACGTGCTCGATTGGGCGCAGTCACGGCCATGATTTCCCTGTTTCGTTCGATCGGCGGAGCGGCCGGTGCAGCAGTATTCGGGGCGTTGGTCTATGGGCTCATGCCGAGCCTCGATATAACTTCGTTGGCGCACGTTGCGACTGCCGTCCCGATGCCGTCCGTCACACACGCATTTCACACTGCGTTTCTAGTGGCGGCGTTTGTCGCTGCCATGGCCGCGTTCGCGGCGAGTCGTGTACCCGCGGTGCTGCTGTGGCAGCCGCGTACATCTACATCCATCACGGAAAATGTTTAGACCGCCTGAAATGAGCACGGCATGCATTCGAGGCATATTGCAATGTGCGCACATGCATCGTGGCAGTATCAACCTGACCGGCGTTTGTACTGATAGTTGAATGTATTTCAACGTTTAGAAGCGGGTAATATTCTTGAATGAACGACCGCTTTCGCGAAAATCCGCTGACCGGTTCGGGTCGGAAGTGAGCCTTCGTCCAAAGTAGAAGCGGACATTGAGGAGATCCTGGAAACGTAATGGTCGCGGACGGCCGCATTGGCCGAGAAGGAGTCATTGCCTGAGGTGACCTTGACCGTCCGAAGTGGGCCGCTCTGAGTCGGTTGCTCAAGGCTCAAGAAAGCGCAAAAGCGGACGACGACTGTCAGGTCAAGTTGCGACCATTATGCGTTAAGGAACGAATGGTGGTCAATTCTTGCGAGCACGCATTTCTGCTGAGATCAGATCCGGCTAACGGAACAATTGGGAACGAGCTTCCGCAAAATCGTCAGCGCGCGGAGTCTTAAACCTGCAACACCTTTGCCCTTAACTTTTAAAAGTTTCCAATCGCTCGGACATTCTCAGACTGCTGACAGTGTGTGTGCATCAGCGGCGTTTCCGCCGCCGCGTTCGCACCGGCAATGCGACCGAACACGATGCATTCGGCGAGATTGCCGCCGCCCTGGTAGACGAATTGAAACACCGACGATATCTCGCCCGCGGTGTAAAGCCTCGGAATGGGCTGATCGTCCCAATCCAGCACTTCGCGCCGTGCGTTTGAACGCAATCCGCCCTTGGTGTTGGGGCCGCCCGGATACAGCGGAATCGCAAAGAACGGCGGCTTTATCACCGGGCCCATGGTGTTGGGCTCGGCGTCGAAATCGGGGTCGTCTCCCGCTGCGCAATAGCGGTTCCATGTTTCTACTTGTTGCGTCAACGCCTCGGCATTCATCAATTCGCGATTGTCAGGATGCTTGCGTATCTTCGCTGCCAGTCCGGCAATCGTCGCACCCTGCAATATCCAGCCATTACGCAGCGCGTTAAGGTTGCCCTTGTCCCAGTCGATGTCATTGTAGGCCGCCGCAGCCGTGCCCACGAGGGGGCCGCTTGCGAGCAGCGTTGAATCGAAAATCATCCACGACGGAATGCGCGGGTAAGTCAGGGTTACGGTGTCAAATTGCAGCGCTTCGTTGTAGAAAATATAGCGACTGGGGTCCTTGGTGATACGCCGTTCGGCGGCGTAACGCCGCCCCAGATTATCGACGACGATTTCGTTGGGTTTGCCCACGGAAGATGTGTTGAGCCCGATCTTCAGACCAAGACGACGCTCCGGTATCGCGCAAATCACACGCCCCGCGACGCTGCCGACCTTGCTCAGCGCCGCCCCGATCTTGAGCGCCATGCGAATGCCGTCACCGGTATTGGCGGGCGTGCCGTAGAACGCCCAGCCTTCCTTGCCCGGGCCGTCCAGGAACGCTTTGCGCATGCGTAGGTTGTACTCGTAGCCGCCGCAGGTGAGGATGATCGCGCGGCGCGCGTGATAGATGATGCGCTGGCCATCGCGCACGGCTTCAACGCCGGTCACCACGCCTTCGTCGTTCACGCGCAGACTTTGTGCCGCTGTCTCGTAATGAATCGGAATGTTTCGCGACTGCACGCCCGTCAACAGACAGGCGTGAAACGCCTCGCCGGATTCTTTCTGCGATTTGGCCGCATCCTTGGTACTGCCGATTTTCCCCGCATCGTATTCCGCGCCGATGTAGGTGCTTCTCAAGCACGCATAGCCCGAGCGGTCAGCCCCGGGAAACTCCGGAAATGCCGCACCGGCGCTGCTGAAGGTCTTGAACTGCGGATCAAGCCCGCGCATGAAGGCTGCATTTTGCGGCGCATAAGTCGCCCACGCCTCGGCCAGCGCGTCGGAGAATTCCGGCTGCTCGCCTTCCAGCTTGTGCGGCAAATTCTCGCCGCTGAACATGGCCTTGGCGTACGCCTTGAGCGACTCGAAATCGCCATCGGGACTGGGGCTGTGAAATCCGCCGCCGCTCATGCGGGAGTTAGAGTAATGCCTTGCTTCCGGCTGCTTTTCGAGAATGATGGTCTTGACGCCCGCATCGTGTGCCGCTATTGCTGCGCAGCCGCCGGCGGCGCCGAAGCCGATGATGACGACGTCGGCATGATGTTCAAGCGTGGATTGTGGTTTCATATTGTTATGTTTAAAAACAGATAATTGACATGTTACTGCGAATAACACCACTCGACATAATCGACAGAATGTTGTTCCAGATTTAACGGCGAGGCCACGGGCACGGTGGTGCAAAGGTCCGGGTCATTGCGCTGATTGAGAAAACGCCTCGGAGCAGCCGTAGCGCGGGATAGAGCTTGCTTCGCTTTGGTGCATGGAATAGATTGCCCGGTAATTGACCGGTAATCCCGCTCATGATCAGGCTCGCCGGCACAAAAGGCGAATGAGCGTGTGGAGAGTGACATGCCAGAACTGCCAAAGTGGGAATTGAGCCATATCGGCATCTTCGTGACCGACATGGACCGCATGCGCGAGTTCTACACACGGCTACTCGGCTTCGCAGTCATGGACCAGGGCGAGCTGCGGAATGGCCTGCGCCTGACGTTCCTGAGCAAGGACCCGAAGGACCACCATCAGATCGTGCTGGTCTCCGGGCGCGAGAAGGGAACGCCGTCCACCATCAACCAGATCACCTTCCGAGTTGCCTCGATCAAGGAGGTGAGGGCGATGCACGACCTGCTGGTGGCCAACAACGCGGACGGCATCGATCCCGTGGACCACGGCAACGCATGGTCCGTCTATTTCCTCGATCCCGAAGGCAACCGGCTTGAGTTCTTCTGCGACACGCCGTGGTACGTCGCACAGCCGCGGCGCACCCGTCTCGACTTCACCCTCTCCGACGCGGAGATCGAGGAAGCCACGCGCAAGAGCATCGCGGACGATCCGACCACGGTTCCATTCGAAGAATGGCGCGACCGGAAGACCAGGGAATTCGGACTTTCGAGCTGACACCGCGAAACTCCATAACTACCTGCTGCTACTGAATCGCGACATGGTGAGCATCATCGGTTCGCCAGCGGTACGCACCTGGCTGCTGACGCAAGGCGCGGAGCCCGCGCCCGGCACGCCCGAAGAGCTGACCGCGTTTCTGAAAAGCGACATCGAAAAATGGGGCAAGGTAATACGCGCGGCGGGGATTACGGCAGAGTAGTCCCCACTCTCCCCGGCGCAAACAGCGCGCGCAAGGGACGGGGGTTTTGTTTGACACAGTAGAAATAGTCCAACCAACACAGGAGCACTTTCATGACCGCCCCCGAAGCCAGATCCTCAGCGCACTTTCAATATTTCCCCGGCCATTACCGCTGGTCGGCGGAGATGCTGGTGGTGTTGAGCACCGCGCCGTTCGGCGGCGCGGAAATCTCTGAAGTCGATCGCATCGGCCGCGCGCTGCGCGACAAGGTCGGCGACGACGAAGCGTGGTTTGATGAATGGGTGAACGGCGCGGACCTGCGCATGCACGCTGCACGGGCCGCGGAGGCGAAGGGCCACAAACTCACCGCGGCATCGAACTATCTGCGCGCCTGCTTCTACTATCAGATCGGCGATCACTCGCGCCAGCCCAAAGACGATCTGGCAATGGCCGCGTACAAAAAGTCGCTCGACTGTTTTCGAAAATTCGCCGCGCTCACCGACCGCCCGCGCATCGAGGTCGTCGAGCTGCCGTCCAAGCACGGCTCGTTTCCCGCGTATATCATCCACGCGGAGAACACCACCGGCAAACGCAGCCCGTGTGTGGTGCGCTTCGGCGGCTTCGACACGCAAAAGGAGATCCAGTATCTGCGCGGCGTGCCCGATCTGGTGCGGCGCGGATTTTCGTGCCTGCTGGTCGACGGGCCTGGCCAGGGCGAGGCGATCCGTTTTCGCGGCATGCATATGCGCCATGATTTCGATGTCGCCGGCAGCGCAGCGCTCGATTATCTTGAAACGCGCGACGATGTGGACATGAAACGCGTGGCGATCCTCGCCATGAGCCTTGGCGGTTACTACGCGCCGCGCTGCGCGGCGATGGACAAGCGCTACAGCGCCTGTATCGCGTGGGGCGCCATCTGGGATTATCACCAGACCTGGGTCAAGCGCATCGCGCAACTCAAGGAAGCGGCGCTGCCGGTGCCCGCGGAACATCTGCTGTGGGCCTGCGGCGTCGAGACCTACGACGAGGCGCTGAAAAAACTCGAGGGCTTCAAGAGCGGCGATGTCGCGCACAAAGTTACAGTGCCGTTTTTGCTGATGCACGGTGCGGAAGACGCGCAGGTGTCCACCGCCGACGCGGAAAAACTTTTCAATGCTATTGCCGCAACAGATAAAACCCTGCGCGTGTTCACCGCCGACGAAGGCGGCGCGCAACATTGCCAGCGCGATTATCTGACGCTGGCGTGTGACACGGTGGCGGATTGGCTGGAAGACAGATTCAACAAATAATATCGGGTTGTCGGCTGAGGAGCGGCCTTGATCAGTTCTATTCACAGCAGTGTAATCCAGGTCAGTGTCAGTTTTCACGCAAGCTTCCGCCTAGCCCGCACTGCCGTCAAGCAGCAGCGCGCGGAGCAAGCTACGGGAGATCGTAAGGGCGTGAAATCGTGAGGGGGACCGCCACTTACGACCTTCCGACTTCACGANNGCTTGTCAGTTGTGCCGTCGCCGGATACGTCTTATCGGCCGCCCGGCGACATTCCTTTGAACGTCAGCTTCTGCAGTCCGGCGGCAGTCTGCGCGATATAGATATTCCCTTTGGAATCTGCCGCTATATGGTGGCCGGGTCCCAGTTGGCCCGGGACCTGGATTGCCCCAATAACCTCAAGCGTCTTGCGATCGACGATAACTATGCCTTTGCCGCCGCCGACGTACAGGAACTGCTGCTCCGGGTCCGGGGAGAATGCCAGATCCCGCGCAAACGACGTGCCGGTTCTGATGAGCTGCTTTAGGAATTTACCTTCGGACGTGAACATCTGGAGGCGCCGGTTTTCCCGATCGGCCACGTACACCATTCCATCGTTGGCCACGCGGATAGCGTGCACGACGTTGTAGTTCGGCGGACCCTCGGCATCAGGAAAACTCTTCGGGGCAGTCACGGCGCAGTTGTCCACGCCCCCAGGCGCTTTGCCGAAGGCGCCCCACATCCGCTTGAACTTGCCGGTATCCGCATCGAAGACGATGACACGGTGATTGCCGTAACCGTCGGCCACGAGCAATTCGTTGGTCTTCGCATAAACCCATGCGTCCGCCGCGCGGTGCACATTATTCGTGTCGGCGTCGCCCTTGCTTTGGTTGCTCTTGCCGATTTGCATCACGAACTTGCCGTCCTGCGTGAACTTCAGCAAGGCGTCATCGGCAACCGGCTTCAGCCCTGGCAGGCCGCCCGTGGCGCAATTGTTGCCGCCCAGCCACACGAAGCCCTTGTAGTCGATGTGGATGCCGTGCTCCCGTTCGGGCCAGTCATAACCGCTGCCCGCCCCACCCCAGGACTTGATGTAATTGCCCGCCCCGTCGAACACCATGATCGGCGGCGCGGCCATCGCGGCTTGATCGGCTTTCAGCGTCCGCGGACGGTGCAGAACCCATACGTTGTCTTGCGCATCGATGGCGATGCTGGACGCATCCCCGAGCTTCCACTTCGATGGCACCTTCGGCCACGAGGGGTCCACCTCGAACGTTGGCATGGCGCGCGCTTGCGCCTGGGGAGTTTGAGCTGCCGCCTCCGTGCCGAACAGCCATTTCCCTTCCACGCCGGCGACGATGACCAACGCAATCAGCACGGCGCGACCGAGACCCTCACGTTTCATGGATGCTCTCCTCCAAGAGTACTTCGACGGAACACAGATGGCGTTTATTATTCGCATCAGGATAGGTCTTTCCGGCTTCGATAGCAATACAGCAGACGGGGCCAAGTCTAGTATCGTAGCAAGGTGCTGTCGCCGTTTTGCGTGGCGGCAGCTTGTCCCCGTACCAATGCGGAGGAGGCCTTGGCGAATTCAAGAAACGTTGTTTTCACGGGACATCCGGTTGCCGCTCCCGCAAACACGGCTGCGAGGCAGACTTGCACGTAACTGCTCGAGATGAACGTGATTACTTCGACGATATCGATCCATGCTGCCGTCTTGCACCCCTGCCCGCGCCCATCGCTACGCCAACGCCGAGTCCGGGGCGCCCACGCCTAACGAGTCGCGGCGCCCAAGCCTTTGTACATTGGCTTCGAAGGCGAGACTTGGCGAGGTCCGACCGGAAACGAGCGTCCTGAATAAAACCTACTGCACTTTCGCTTTGAGATCCGCGAGTTCCGCTTCGCTGTGCAGGGTCAGGACGCCCATCTGGCTCGAGCGGTAGACCGGCATCACCACGGATATTTTGTCGTCGCGCTCGAGCAGCGCGATGTGGCGGATTTCCGTGCCGCGCACCGGCAGATCGAATATTGTCCACGCGTTCGTGCCTGGATCGAGCCTGACAATGCGGTCCGAGGTCCACAGGTTGCCCCACACGTTGTGCTTGCTGTCGACCGCGATGTGATACGCCTGCATCGCGGGATCCGGTAGCGGGACGATAGTCGTTGCTAGCGTTTTGGTGTTGATCTTCGCAAACGACGACCCCCACGAATTGCCCACCCACAGCAGGTCGGCGTTCTTGTCGGCGCCCATGCGGCGCGGACCCTGCGACCACGGCAACGGAGCGTTGAAACCCAGGTCGCTAACGGTTTCGTAGAAGGCGCGATCCTGCGCCGACATGCGATCCACCTTGACGTCGGGCATCTTGATTTCCGTCGTCTTGCCGGTTGCGACGTCGCCCCTGTAGACGGTATCCAT
>PLYS01000465.1 GCA_003153455.1 Betaproteobacteria bacterium
CGTTCTGCTGCTCGATTTCGGTGCGCTTGCCGTGATACGCCGCCGCGATTTGCGGCAGCAGATCGACCAAGCCGGGCATGCCGTGGCGTGCTGTTTTCGGAAAGTAGGTGCCACCGAAAAACGGCGTCTGGTCGGGCATCAAAAACATCGTCAGCGGCCAGCCGCCGCCCCGTTGCGTCAGCATCGCATGCGCGGCCTGGTAAATCTGATCGAGGTCGGGGCGCTCTTCGCGATCGACCTTGATGTTGATGAACAGTTCGTTCATCAGCGCTGCAACGCCCGGATCCTCGAACGATTCGTGCGCCATCACGTGGCACCAATGGCACGCCGAATAGCCGACCGACAGCAGGATCGGCTTATCCTGCTCGCGCGCAAGCTTGAGCGCCTGCTCGCCCCACGCATACCAGTCGACCGGATTGTCGGCGTGCTGCTGCAGATAAGGGCTGGTTTCGCGGGCTAGACGATTGGGCATCGAGGATTTCCGGGGAAGGCACCCAGTGTAGCACCGGCGGGGCAGCCGGCTGCCGGGCGTTGTTGTAGCGTGTCGTCCGCGGAGTTCAGTGCGCGGCCGCTGGCCACGGCCGCAGGTACTCCATGCGATCGATCGACCGCACGATGATTTCCCGTACCGACTTGTTGCGCCAGACCTGCAGCGTGACTTCGACGCCGGCTGCGCCGCTTGCCCACAGCGTGTGATAAAACTCTGACTGGCCGCCAACGGCCCGTCCGCCGACGGCGAGAATGACGTCCCCGCTGCGTATGCCGCCGCGTTCCGCCGGCGNNTCCGTCTGCGTTGATGAGCGCCGCACCACTGTGATTGTCGCGCGCGGGTGCGGTGAAAATCGCATCGTCGAGCGCGTACTCCCACCAGCCGGTGAACGGCCGCCGCGCGACGATGCTTGCGTGCGACAGCCCGCCCGCGGCAGGATGCGCCGCGATCACAGCGGTATTGAGTTCACGTGCAGCGGCGGCATCACCGAACTCGAGCGGCTGGGTGCCGAGTGGCTGGGAGGTGCGCACCAGCCCGAAGCCGGTTGCATGATCGAAACCGGCGATGCTCGCCGGCAGCACGCGGCCATCGCTGGCGATGACGAGTATCGACTCCGCCTCGAGCAGTAGATAGCCGATGGTCAGAATGAGCCCGGCGTCCTCGATGAGGACGCCGGTGCCCTCGCGCTCGGTACCCAGCGTATCCGCGCTGCGCGCCTCGCGCGGCGCGCGGATACCGAGCTTGACGATGGCGGCGGCGAGATCGCGCTCGATAAACCCGGCCGCTGACGGCAGGTTGGCCGCGCGCCACGCGGCCCAGGCAGCGGTGACAAGGGAAGGCGGCATATAGTGCTTCCGTTACGGCACTCCTGTAGCGCAGGCGGCCCGCCTGCATTCCAATGGCTGATTCCAGATTAGCGATGGCAGACGAGAGCTCCTGCGCCCGTGCTGCCCCTCGTCTAATCGGTGACCGCGCCTTTGCTTGCCGATGACACCAGCTTCGCGTATTTGGCCATCACGCCGCGCGTGTAACGCGGCTTGGGCGGCTGCCACTGAGCACGGCGCCGCGCGAGTTCCTCGTCCGGCGCGTTGAGCTGCAGCAGCCTGCGCTCGGCGTCGATCGTGATCGAATCGCCTTCCTGTACCAGCGCGATGGCGCCGCCGACCGCGGCTTCGGGTGCGACGTGACCGACCACCATGCCGTAGGTGCCGCCCGAGAAGCGGCCGTCGGTGATGAGTCCGACGTCTTCGGCGTGGCCTGCGCCGACCAATGCGGATGTCGGCGACAGCATCTCCCGCATGCCGGGGCCGCCTTTCGGTCCTTCGTAACGGATCACGATGACGTCGCCGGAATGGATCTGTTTGGCGAGGATCGCCGCCATGCATGCCTCTTCGGAATCGAACACGCGCGCCGGACCGGTGATCCTGGGGGTCTTCAGTCCGGTGATCTTGGCTACCGCCCCCTCGGTCGCGAGGTTGCCCTTGAGGATCGCGAGGTGGCCGTGCGGATACATCGGATTTTCCCATTGCCGGATCACGTCCTGGTTTTTGGATGGGCGCGCGGGCACGCTCTTCAGCAGCTGGCTGATGGTTCTGCCATTGATCGTCATGCAGTCGGCATGCAGCAGGTCGTGCTCGAGCAGCATTTTCATCACTTGCGGGATGCCGCCGGCCTGGTGCAGATCGGTTGCCACATAACGGCCCGAAGGTTTCAGATCGCACAATACCGGCACGCGCCCGCGGATGGTTTCGAAATCGTCGATCGTGAGCGGCACTTCGGCGGCGTGCGCGATCGCGAGCAGGTGCAGCACTGCGTTGGTCGAGCCGCCGACCGCCATGATCACCGCGATCGCGTTCTCGATCGATTTGCGCGTGATGATGGCGCGCGGCAGCAGTTGTTTCTTGATGGCGCTGACCAGCACCGCCGCAGATTCCGCCGCGCTGTTGTGCTTTTCGCGGTCCTCGGCTGCCATCGTCGACGAATACATCAGGCTCATGCCCATCGCCTCGATTGCAGAGGACATGGTGTTCGCCGTGAACATGCCGCCGCACGAGCCGGCGCCGGGACAGGCGCGGCGCTCGACGCCGAGCAGGTATTGCTTGTCGATTTTCCCGGCGGTGTACTCGCCGACGGCCTCGAAGCTGCTGACGACAGTGAGGTCCTTGCCCTTGTAGTGGCCGGGTTTGATGGTGCCGCCATAGACGAAGATCGACGGGATGTTCATGCGGCCGATTGCGATCAGCGCGCCCGGCATGTTCTTGTCGCAGCCGCCGATCACCACCACGCCGTCCATGCTTTCCGCCTGCACCGCGGTCTCGATCGAATCGGCGATCACTTCGCGCGACACCAGCGAATACTTCATGCCCTCGGTGCCCATCGAAATGCCGTCCGACACGGTGATGGTGCCNNCCGTTGGCGATACCGACGATAGGCTTTTTGAAGTCGGTGTCCTTGAATCCGACCGCGCGCAGCATCGCGCGGTTGGGCGAGCGCTGCACGCCCTGGGTGACGATCTGGCTGCGTTTATTGAGTGTCGGCATGGTTTCCCCTCGAAAGTGGCTGCACGTATAATCCATTTTAACCCAAACCCACGCGCCCACTTTAATGCTCGTTCATCCGCAGTTCGACCCGGTTGCCATTCATCTCGGCCCGCTCGCGGTGCGTTGGTACGGACTCATGTACCTGGTCGGCTTCGCGCTGGTCTGGGCAGTCGGCCGTTACGCGATCAAGACCCGGCCGCACGCGGTCTGGACGGCGCAGGATCTCGAGGACGCGCTGTTCTACGGTATCCTCGGCACCATCCTCGGCGGCCGCCTTGGGTACGTGTTGTTCTATAAATTCGGCGAGTACCTGTTCGAGCCGTGGCGCATTTTTTTCGTGTGGGAAGGCGGCATGTCGTTTCACGGCGGCTTTCTTGGCGTGATCATCGCGCTGTGGTGGTATGCGCACAGCCATCGCCAGAGCTGGCTCGCGATCACCGATTTCATCGCACCCTTGGTGCCGCTGGGGCTAGCCGCCGGCCGTCTCGGCAACTTTATCAACGCCGAGCTGTGGGGACGCGCGGCGAGCGTGCCGTGGGCCATGGTTTTCCCCAACGTCGACCGCGTCCCGCGTCACCCCTCGCAGCTCTATGAGTTCGCGCTCGAAGGCGTGGTGCTGTTCGTCATTCTGTGGTGGTATTCGGCGAAACCGCGCCCGCGCGGTGCGGTGTCGGCGTGGTTCCTGATCGGCTACGGTGCGTTCCGCTTCGCGGTCGAGTTCACACGCGAACCCGACAACTTTCTCGGATTGCTCGCGCTCAATCTGTCGATGGGGCAGTGGTTGTCACTGCCGATGATTTTTTCCGGCATCGCCCTGTTCATCTGGGCGCGGCGCCGGTGAACACACGCGGGCAGTCACGGCCGGCACGCGTCGACGGCGTGGCGCAGTTCATGTCGCGCCTTGCGAAATGCGGTTTTACGACGCCACGATTTCCAGCTAAAATAACAGCTTAGCGTGGGGACGTAGCTCAGCTGGGAGAGCGCGGCGTTCGCAATGCCGAGGTCGAGGGTTCGATCCCCTTCGTCTCCACCACCGAATTCGTAACTGCTTGATAGGCCAGCAGCATAGGCCGCCAGTGTCTTTCCAACTGGTTTGGTGCTCCAAACAGGTGCTCCAAATCGGACCGGACGAAGATGGCAATCAAGTTTGGATCACACTTATATCGCAACCGCTGCGGTGTCTTTTATTTTCGCGCCGTGGTGCCACAAGACCTTCAGCAATGTTTTCCCCAACGGGAGATACACCGCTCGCTGAGCACGTCTGTTCGACGCGAAGCTGTATCGCGTGTCATGATCTTGACCTACCGTGTAAAGGCAATATTCCAGACGCTGTGAACCATGCCGAAAAAGACTGACAAACAGCACCGGACAGTGTTCTAGGGGTTTGTTGAAATTCGCATAAATTACCGTCAGAAAGGCTTGTATGCATTTAGCATACTCCAATAAATCAATCAGTTGCACCTTGACTGCGGACCGCTAATAGCCCTCCAAGGTCGAATTTCAACAAACCCCTAGGGGGCCGGCCGTGGTGCTTCGGAGCGGACAATCAGTAAACCGACGGTGAACTCCGAGAAGGAAGTGTTGTTTGTCCGATAGCAGGTACCAATCAGTGGACACTAGATCGTCCCGCACAAGCCTGCTGCCGTGGGTCACGAGCCCGTACCGTCCATTTATTCGGGCGAAGATCCGGGGTAGACTTCTGGCATGGGTTCCGTGCCGCCGTTACTGTCGTTTCTGCTAATGGTCGTGTCGGGCTGGGTACGTCGGCATCGGTTGATCGTCATCGAGTTTCCGCAAGCTGAGAACCGCCTGCTCAAGACGAAGCCGGGCGGCGAGCGCATACGCTAGACCGGCGCCGAATGGGCGTTGCTCACGCGGAACGCAAAGGCGGCTGAGAAAGTTCGGCTCAATTGCTGGATTAAAGGGGAGATCGCACCGATGAAGAGAAGACGCGCATTGCTGCTCCTGGCGCTCGCCGCGACCGTGCCGGCTGCACATGCTCAAACCGGGAAATGGCCCGATAGACCGGTGCGCCTGATCGTGCCGCTCGCTCCGGGTGGCGGCAATGATATCATCGGGCGCATCATCGCGGCGCGCATGTCGGAGGAGTTCGGCCAGCAGTTCGTCGTCGA
>PLYS01000444.1 GCA_003153455.1 Betaproteobacteria bacterium
GGCGCGTGCCCTCTATTCTGTTTATTGCCTTATGGATTAGGCCGTGCTTTTGGGATCACGACCACGTTCCAGCGAGGCGCGATCCCACTTCGCCAAGTTGGCGGCGGTTTCGTAGGTCGTCTGTAAAAAATCGAGAAGCGTGGCATCCGGAGACTTCGATTGCCGGACCACGTCGTACGGCAGAATGAACTCCCGGAATTGGGGACTGTAGAACGCGGCGCCAGGCTTGACAGCCGCCACAGGGAAGCCGGCTGGTTCCGGGTATGCATACGAATAGAAGGCGGCGTAGGGAATCATGTCTCCGCCAGGCCAAAACCCGCAGCTGCTTACCTCGTGCGAGTAGGCCTCTCGAGTCACCCAGTCCGGCAGGTTCGGAATGCCGCCGGGATGTTGCGGCGCTCTTCGCCCGGAAAAACGGGTGACGGCGAGGTCGGGGGCGCCCCAGAAAAAGTGCACAGGACTGCATTTGCCGATAAAGCGAGCGCGGAACTCCTTGAAGACCCGGTCCGCTTGTACAAGAATGCGCCAAAACCGATTGGCATACTCGCGATCGTACGCGCAGTGCATTTCGTCCTGGTCGAAGAGGATTGCGTCAGCAACTTCGCTGGGTTTCGGGTAAATCTTTACGTGCAGCCCGAGCTTCGCCATTTCCTGCATCAGGCGCGTGTAGAAAGCCGCCACCGACTGTGGTTCGAGCGCAAGACCACCGGCACCGCCGTCGCTCGAGCGGACCGCCAGATTATGCTTCACGAAGTCAAAATCGATTTGGAACACTCGGTTGCCGTACGGGATGGCCGACGTCGTGAGCCCTATGGCGGTGACATACAGCGTGACATGCCAGCAATGATTGACCCAGGGACTTTGGGCCATCCGGACCTTGCCGACGATCTGCGTCCACCTGTGCAATGTCGCGTAAGTCTCGCTCCAAGCCTCGAAGGGCAGGCTTGGCCATGCTTCCAGAGCTGACCCGGTAAGAACGGTCATCGGCGTTCCTCTCACGATCGCGCGCGGTTTAACTATCGAGCGGACGGCTAAAAACCGTCTTATAAGGCGGCATTGTGCGCTGCGAGTTGTACGCTTTCAATCTGGTCAAGATGTCATAAAGCGGCGCAGGCGCAGTAGCTTACCGAGGAGGCCACTTTGTGGCCGGTGGCTCTGGTTCGTGGGTGGCTTGGCGACGCGCGGCTGGTGGCCGTATCCCCGATATCGGAGTAGAGTTTCCTACGAGGGAAATCTGCATGTCGTGGTTCTGGAATTCCGCGGCGTTCGCCCGGCTCATGGCCGGCTGATCGACGAGGTGGGAGCGCCCGCTGTTGGCGGGCGGGAATCGTTCACGATCAACTTTGCAAGGAGGTCAGCATGGACAAGCATCCGCCCGGACGCCGGGACTTTCTCAAAAAAATGACGGCACTAAGCGCGGCCGGCATACCTGCCGCGATGAGCCCGAACGACGCGGCCGCGCAGCACGCTCACCACGTCGCGCAGGTTGCAGCCGCCGGCCGCCCGGCGCAATCGGTGGCCCAGACGCGGCGCTTTCTGACGCAGGCGGAGTTCGACTTCATCGAAGCGGCCGCCGCGCGCCTGATTCCCGCCGACGAGCTGGGGCCGGGCGCGAAAGAAGCGGGCGCCGCGGGGTTCATCGACGGGCAGCTCGAGAGTTCGTGGGGCACGCAGGGCCGGAATTACCGGCAGGGGCCGTGGCCCGATACGGCGGTGCCGCAGCAGGGCTATCAATTGCCGCACACGCCGCAGGAGGTGTATCGCGCGGGCATACGCGACACTAATGCTTACTGCGAGAAGCGCTACGGCAAACTTTTCGACAAGCTTGGCGCGAACGAGCAGGACGACGTACTGCGCGATCTGGAGGCGGGCAAAGTTGATCTTCCGGGCGTGCCCGCGCGATCGTTCTTCGCGATGCTGCACACCAATACCATCGAGAGCTTCTTCGCTGACCCGATGTACGGCGGCAACCGCGACAAGGTCGGCTGGAAGCTGGTGGGATTTCCCGGCGTCGCCGCCGTGTACACGAGCCATATCGGCAACTACAACACGCCGTACCGCGCCGAACCCGTGTCGATCGCCGATTACGAAAACGGTCGCGTGGCAGTCGACGAGCACGGCCACCCGAAGCACGTCATGTTGAGCGCAAACGACCAGGAGAAAAACCATGGCGATCACTAAACTCAAATCGGTCGACGTCGTCATCGTCGGCGCGGGACTGACAGGAACCATCGCGGCCAAGGAATTGTGCGATGCCGGATTCAAAGTGGTGGCGCTGGAACGCGGCGAGTACCGGGACACGTCGAGCGCGGCGATGCCGCACGCGCACAACGGGCTCAAGTACGGCCGGCGCCATGCGCTGATGCAGGATTTGTCGCGCGAAACCCTGACCTTCCGCAACCGCACGGACCAGACCGCGCTGCCGATGCGCCAGCTGGGCTCGTTCAAGCCGGGTGAAGGCGTGGGTGGCGCAGCCGTGCATTGGGGCGGCGCGACGTGGCGCTTTCTGCCGTGGGATTTCGAGATGCGCAGCCGCTCCGAAGCGCGCTACGGCAAGGACGTGTTTGCCGCGGACTGCACGAGCCGCGACTGGGGCATCAGCTACAACGAGCTCGAGCCTTATTACGACCGTTTCGAGTACTGCTACGGCGTGAGCGGCAAGGCGGGCAACCTGAAGGGCGCGATCCAGCCCGGCGGCAACCCGTTCGAAGGTGTGCGCTCGCGCGAGTATCCGCTGCCGCCGCATCCGACTTCGCACGCGGGACACCTCTACGAGGAAGCGGCGAAAGCCATGGGCTACCATCCGTTCCCGATTCCGGCTGC
>PLYS01000023.1 GCA_003153455.1 Betaproteobacteria bacterium
CCGGCATTGCAATCGGCCGAGCGCAGGCGCAACATGCTCTCAGCGCAATGCTCCGCAGCGCTGAATCGCCAAACCGTCGCTTCGGCCAAACGCGCGAAGAGAGCAGGATTGAATTTCCTATCGTTTTTTCCCGCCGGTGTCCACCGCCCCCTCGAACAATCGTCGCGCAAGCGAATCGCTGGCACGTCGCTGGGGGCGGTGCTCGCGCTTGCACTTTTGTGCCTCAACACGAGCTGTTTGGCGTTCGGTTTCGAAGACGTGGGCCTGCGCGCCAAGCGCCTTGCGGAAACTTCCTACAAGAAAGAGGCGACCAAGTTACCGAAGGAATTGGAGCAACTAGACTACGATCAGTACCGCGATATCCGTTTTCGTCCCGAAAAGTTTCTTTGGCGCGGCGCCAAGCTTCCGTTCGAGATCGCGTTCTTCCATCCCGGCCTTTATTATGATCATGCGGTAAGAATGAACGAAGTGGCGGGCGGCGCAGTGCGTGAAATAAAGTTCGACCTGAAGCTTTTTGACTACGGCGCCAACAAGCTAGAGCCGCAGAAGTTGCGCGGTTTGTCCTTTGCCGGTTTTCGGGTTCACTATCCGCTCAACACGCCGAAGTATAAGGACGAGGTGCTGGTCTTTCTCGGCGCCAGCTATTTCCGCGCTCTGGGCAAAGGGCAGCTGTACGGAGCATCGGCGCGCGGGCTCGCCGTCGACACGGGGCTTATTTCAGGCGAGGAATTCCCGCGCTTCGTGGAGTTCTGGATCGAGCGACCGGAACCAAACGCCAAGGAGCTGACGATCTACGGTCTGCTCGACTCGAAGCGCATGACCGGCGCCTATCGTTTCGTCGTGCGCCCCGGCGTCGACACCGCGATCGATGTCAAGGCCCGCCTTTTTCTCCGCGAAAATGTGACCAAGCTCGGACTGTCACCGCTCTCCAGCATGTTTTTCTTCGGTGAAAACCAACGCGCCGTCGGAGATGACTTCCGCCCCGAGGTGCACGATTCGGATGGGCTTCAGATCCACTCGGGCACGGGCGAATGGCTATGGCGGCCATTGTCGAATCCCAAGCGCTTGCTGGTCACCTCGTTCACGCTCACCAATCCGGTTGGCTTCGGGTTGATGCAACGCGATCGCGATTTTGCGCACTATGAAGACCTCGAAGCGCGTTATGATCGGCGGGCGAGCGCGTGGGTAGAGTCCAAGGGGCGGTGGGGCGCCGGGCGCGTCGAATTGGTGCAAATCCCATCGCCCGATGAAACCAACGACAACGTCGTCGCGTATTGGGTACCCGATGCCCCACCCGCTCTTCAAAAGCCCTACGAATTCGAATACCGCTTGCTGTGGCAAAAAGATGCCGAGACGCGGCCGCCGCAATCGTGGGTCGTGCAATCGCGGTGGGGACACGGGTATATGCGCAATGCCGACAAAAGCATCGGCCTGGTGATCGACTTTCAGGGTCCGGCGCTCAAAAAGCTCGGTCCGGAGGCGCCCATCGAAAGTGTGCTCTGGGTTGATCCCAACGCCGAAGTTCTCGAGCGAGTCACCCACTACAACGACGTGACCGGTGGCTGGCGCGTGGTCTTACGCCTCAAACGCCTCGACGACAGCAAAACGATAGAACTTCGCTGTCATCTCCGGGACCCCAATGGAACGATGTCGGAGACATGGAGCTACATCCTGCCACCCGGATGAGCAAGATCTCGCCTGTTGCCGACGTCTGCGCGCGCTATCTGGAGCGCTTCGCGCTTCCTTCGTGGCAGTGCCGCGAGCTGCTCGAGCAGACGAACACAGAAGGCAAGAATTCGCGGGCCGCCATGGCGAAGCTGCACGCGTTGCTCGCCGATCTGGACGGACGCGCGCACGCGGTAGATGCGAACAACCCGGCGCACGCTTCGGTGGTGCAGCGCTTGCAAATGGCATACGGCGGCGACGTTCCAGTGGTCGAGGACCTTCAGCATCGAGAGCGTCTGGTGACCGTGCCGCCCATCAGTCGGACATCGATGATGCCGCAACCCTGGCCTAGGTATGCGCTGTGGCAATTGTTCCGGCGGGCGAAAGCACAAACGGTCCGCTATCGCGGACAGCTCGTGACTCGCAAAGAAAACGAAGCGGGCATCCGGCCGGACGCGGTCCCTGCGCGGGGACGCTGGCACCGCAGGGGAACCGTGCGACGAGTGCTTTTGCTCGGACTTGCGCTCGCGCAAACCTATGTCGCGACGCACTTCATGACGGTGGTCCTCCCCTATCACGGGACGCAGCCGTTGGAGATCGCCATTCTCGTCCTGTTCGCGATCCTGTTCGGCTGGATCTCGGCCGGTTTCTGGACGGCGGTCGCGGGCTTCGCCCTGCTTGCGTTGGGAGGCGAGCGCTATTCGATCTCGCGTACGCTTTCGCCGGAGGCTGCACGAGCGCCCATCGCCGAGGACGCTCGAACAGCCGTCGTCATGCCGATCGCAAACGAGCATGTGCCGCGCGTCTTCGCCGGGCTGCGCGCTACGTATGAATCGGTCGCCAAGACCGGACAGCTCGAACGCTTCGACTTTTTTGTGCTCTCCGACAGCAGCGATCCCAATATTCGAATCGCCGAAATAAACGCATGGCTCGATCTGTGTCGAGCAGTAGGAGGCTTCGGGCGCGTCTTCTATCGCTTGCGCCAGCACCGCATCAAGCGCAAGAGCGGCAATATCGCCGATTTTTGCCGGCGTTGGGGCAGCGGTTACCGCTACATGATCGTGCTCGATGCCGACAGCGTCATGAGCGGCGAATGCCTGACCACATTGGTGCGACTGTCGGAGGCGAACCCGAGCGCGGGCATCATTCAGACCGCCCCACGGGCCACGGGAAGAGACACGCTCCATGCTCGCGTGCAGCAATTCGCAACTCGGGTATACGGGCCGCTATTCACGGCCGGCTTGCACTTCTGGCAGCTCGGCGAATCCCATTACTGGGGTCACAACGCGATCATTCGCCTCGCGCCGTTCATTCGCCACTGTGCCTTGGCGCGTCTGCCGGGTCGCGGCGCGCTTTCGGGCGAGATCCTGTCTCACGATTCCGTCGAAGCTGCTTTGATGAGCCGTGCAGGATGGGCCGTGTGGATCGCCTACGACCTCGAAGGAAGCTACGAGGAAATGCCGCCGAATCTGGTCGACGAGCTAAAGCGTGATCGGCGCTGGTGCCAAGGCAATCTCATGAACTTCCGTCTCTTCCTCATGAAGGGTCTGCACCCGGCGCACCGTGCCGTATTCATGACGGGCGTCATGACATATCTCTCCGCGCCGCTGTGGTTTCTGTTTCTTATACTTTCGACGGGTCTCCTTGCGGTTCACACCCTGGCGGAACCGAAGTACTTCATTCACCCCTACCAGCTCTTTCCCGTGTGGCCGGAGTGGCGCCCCGAATGGGCCGTCGGTCTTTTCACGGCGACAGCGACGCTTTTGTTCCTGCCGAAAATTCTCAGTGTTGTGCTGGTCTGGCTGCGCGGCCCGCAACGTTTCGGCGGCGGTGTCCGCCTTGCCCTGAGCATGCTCGGCGAGTTCATGCTTTCGGCGCTGCTGGCGCCCATCCGCATGCTGTTCCACACCGAATTCGTTGTCACAGCGCTCGCCAACTGGTCGGTGCAATGGAAGCCACCGCCACGAGCGGACGCAGAGACGACATGGAGCGAAGCATTTCGCCGTCACCGCTGGCATACCCTTCTCGGCATAATATGGGCTGTAGGCGTGTACTGGCTGAATCCGTCGTTCCTCTGGTGGTTGGCGCCGGTAGTAGGCGCGCTCATGCTTTCCGTTCCTCTTTCCGTGTACTCGAGCCGAGTGAGCATCGGACGCCGTCTGCGCAAGAAGGGCTTCTTTCTGATCCCGGAAGAATCGCGTCCCCCGCCAGAAATCCGCGCAACACGCAAGTTTCTCAAGCGCGCGCTCGCAAGTCCTGATTTTGTCGACGCGGTAACCGATCCCGTCGCCAACGCGCTCTCCTGCGCCGCGGGCGTTGCGCACATGAAGTTGCCCGCGCACGTCATCGATGACAGGCTGCGCTCGGTCGGCGATGCCTTGACAGGCGGACCGGACGCACTGACGCGAATCCAGAAAGCCACCCTTCTCAGTGATCCGATCGCGCTCTCCCGCTTGCATTTCGAAGCATGGACATCTTCAGAGGCGCATTCGGCCTGGGCGCGTTCAAGCGTTGGTTCAGCGCACGATGCTGGTCAGATCGTCCCGTTGCCGGCTCGCAGCCGGGCACAACCGCGTACCATAGCGCCCACTTCCGTCCATTAACTACTTTGGAAGCCTCCAGACTGCAGCGGCCGGTAGCGGCGAAGAGCAAGCGTTGGCGGGAGACAGGAGTTGTGCGATGAATATCAACACCGCGAAGATCGAATCCTTGGTCCGCCAGCTGCTGCTGGAGATAGGCGAGGATCCCGAGCGGGAGAGACTCCTCAAGACGCCGGGGCGCGGCGTGTACGAAATATCGGACCGTGGGCGTGGCATTGCGTGCTCTTTCCCGACCGGGGCCCCGCTTGGTTGTTAGGTAGGCTGTTCCTGCGCAGAGCAGATTGACCAGCCTGCGCGCTATGGAGTGATCAGGGAGAAACCTCTCCAAACGCTCATCCAGACAAGGAATTTTGTTGGTGAGGGGGGTGGTCAGCGCAGCGATACCGT
>PLYS01000519.1:0-175 GCA_003153455.1 Betaproteobacteria bacterium
GAGCGCCAGCAGCAGCAATGCGCGTATTATTTTCATCAGCATCATCGTGTGGGCTCCCCTCTGTTTTTCGTCTACCAACGCAACGGACGCAAGCCGCCATTTTCCGCTTATGCTGATTCGTGGTCCAGTCCTGCAGGAACTGAACCGGCACTTTCATTCCCGCGCCGTTTGGTGG
>PLYS01000519.1:270-2913 GCA_003153455.1 Betaproteobacteria bacterium
AACCTCAAGACCGAGCGCGGCCGCGAGCTGTTCAAGGCACTGGCAAAACGGGCCGACGTCGTGCTGGAAAATTTTGCGCCCGGCGTCATGGACCGCCTCGGCGTGGGTTTTTCGGTATTGCACGAGACCAATCCGCGGATCATCTACGCCTCGGGGACCGGCTACGGACTTTCCGGTCCCGATCGCGACAGCCTTGCCATGGACGTGACGGTGCAGGCGGCCTCCGGCATGATGNNTTTATGAGCGCGAGCGCACCGGCATCGGCCGCTTGGTCGAGGTTTCGATGCAAGAATGCGTCTACCCGATGCTCGCCACGAACCTCGGCGCCTACTACAACTCGGGCGGCAAAGAGGTGCCGCAGCGCACCGGCAACCTGCACGGCGGACTCGCCCTCGTGCCCCACAATGTTTACCCGGCGAAAGACGGACATGTCGCACTGCAATGCGTGATCGAGGACCATTGGACGAAGCTGCTCCATGTAATGGGACGCGACGACCTCAAAGTCGATCCGCGCTTCGCGAGCAACGCCAGGCGATGCGAGAATCAAGCCGCAACCGACGCTCTCGTCTCCGCATGGACGACGCAGCACGGNNCGACCCGCACATGCACGAGCGCGGCGCGCTGGAATGGATCGACCATCCGGAACTCGGCCGCATCGTCGTGCCGACGACGCCGCTCCGTTTGCACGGCGCACCGAAAGTGCCGACCGAGCCAAGCCCCAGTCTCGGCGAGCACAACGTTGAAATCTATGGCGGCTGGCTCGGGCTCTCGATGGCAGAGATAGCCGAGTTGAAGCGTGGCGGGGTCATCTAGTCCACGCCCTGATTCTTGTCATGGAGTTCCATCCTCAAGGAGGATCGCACATGTTGAAAGTGAGGTTTTTCCAGGTCGTTGCAGTCGTTGTCTCTTGCCTGGCGGCACCCATCGCATCATCGCAAGACGCGTATCCGGACCGGCCAGTTAAGATTGTTGTTCCGTATCCGCCGGGCGGGGCTACCGATTCGGCGGCGCGCGTTTTTGCGCAAGGCCTCAGCGAACTGCTCGGGCAGCAATTCATCGTCGACAACAGAGCAGGGGGAGGCACCAACATTGGAGCGGCGTTCGTGGCTCATTCTGCGCCAGATGGCTACACGTTGTACGTGGCCAATTTCGCGTCCAATGGGGCGAACAAATGGCTTTACAAAAAACTCTCGTACGATCCCGATAAAGATTTTTCGCCGGTTGCCCTGATGACCCTTTCGCCCATGTTCCTCGTGGTGCATCCGTCGGTCCCNNGCGAAAACGGTCAAGGATCTGGTTCTCCTCGGAAAGAAGAACCCGGGGAAATTAACTTATGGATCCACAGGCATTGGCTCACCCAATCATCTGGCCGGTGAGCTGTTCCGGATGGAAACGAATATCAAAGTCGTGCATGTCCCGTACAAGGGTTCGGCCATGTCAAGCCTCGCTCTCTTGGGCGGCGAAACCGACTATATATTTGACGCGACCGCCATGACGTATGTCCACGCAGGAAAGCTGAGGGTTCTTGCCGTCGCCTACACCAAACGCTGGCCTACCGAACCGGATGTTCCGTCAATGACCGAAGCCGGCTATCCCGGCGTGTCGGTAGAGCCTTTTTTTGCGCTGGTCGCGCCTGCGAATACCCCAGTGTCAATTCGGCAAAAATTGAATGACGCGGCCCGCATTATTGGCAAGCGGCCGGATGCCGCAACCAAACTGGCCCCGATCGGAGTGATACCCATGGCCCTTACTCTGAAAGAAACCGCCGGTTTCCTGCTCTATCAAAGCACCAAGTGGGCGCCCGTAGTGAAAGCTTCAGGCGCGCAAGTGGACTAGACCAGAGAATGAAATGACGGTCGAACTGCCTGAAGAGTACCGCATGCTGCAGGAGCTTGCGGCGAAATTCGTCGACAACGAGCTGATGCCGCTCGAGCCCGCGGTGCTGGCGCGCGAGATGAACGGCCAACCGGTATATCTCACCGACCAGGAGGAGGCACCGCTTCTTGCCAAGTGTCGCGAGCTCGGCCTCTGGGGCCTCGACGTGCCGGAGCAGATCGGCGGTGCGAACCTGCCGGCGGTGGCGCGGATGGGCGTCTACGAGGAACTCGGCCGCACCGTCACTCCCTTCACCTTCCCGCCGGACTCGCCCGACCTGCACATGCTGCTGGCGACAGCGAACGAACGCCAGCGCAAGCTCTACCTCGAGCCCTATGCGCGTGGCGAGATGCGCTCGGCGATCGCCGTTTCCGAACCCGGCGCCGGCGCCGACCCCGCCGCCATGACCACGCGCGCGGTAAAGGACGGCGACCACTGGGTCATCAACGGCCGCAAAATCTGGATCAGTTTCGTGAAGTCGGCCGATTTCACGATCGTCATGGCCCTGACCGATCCGGCAAAAAAAGCGCGCGGTGGCATCACCGCGTTTATCGTCGAGAAGGGGACGCCGGGATTCATCATCGGGCGCGAGATCGCCATGCTGGCGGGCGCGCGCACCTACGAGGTGGTGTTCGAGGACTGCCGCCTGCACGAAGATCAGGTGCTCGGCAAGGTCGGCGATGGCTTTGGTCCCATGCAGCTTCGCCTCACCGTCCGGCGGCTCGAGATGGGGGCCTGGTGCGTCGGCATGGCGCGGCGCGCGCTCGA
>PLYS01000263.1 GCA_003153455.1 Betaproteobacteria bacterium
ACCCCTCGGCGCGAAAGCCTTGTAGGCCGAAGCGGACAAGGGGCGCAAGCAGCGGCTCAATGTGAGGCGGTTGCACACGGATCTCATGCAGCTTGGCTATGCGGGATCCTATGATCGGGTGACGGTCTTTGCCCGAGCGTGGCGCCAGGTGCAGCAGGAGTTGGCGAAGACCGCAGGGGGCGGCACGTTTGTGCCGCTCGTGTTTGCGCCGGGGGAAGCGTTCCAGTTCGACTGGAGCGAGGACTGGGCGGTGATTGCGGGCGAGCGCGTGAAGCTGCAGGTAGCGCAGTTCAAGCTCTGTCACAGCCGTGCCTTCGTGCTGCGCACGTAGCCGTACTACGTGCGATGGTGCACGCACTAGTTCAGCGGCGGTGCAACTTCCGCATGTTGAGTCCCCTGATGTCGTGACGTGGAAGGCAACGCGCGTCACAGCGCGAACGATAGTCCCAGTCATCGCGATCTTCACATGCAGCAACTGGAATGCCGTCTCACTGACTATGTTCGATGCCGGTGCGTGTTACAACCCGGCCCCATTTTTCCAACTCGGACTTGAGGAATGCGCCGAACTCTTCGGGCGTGCTGACCGTGATCTCGTTGCCGATCACGCTCAAGCGTTCGCGGAGTTCAGGCTGCTGGAGCACCCGGGCGGTATCACGGTGAACCTTTGCGATGATCTCTTGCGGAGTGCCTGCCGGTGCGAGGAACCCGCCCCATGCAGTCAGGACGACTGCGGGGTAGCCGGATTCCACCATCGTCGGCGTATCGGGATGCGCGCTCGAGCGTTTTTCGCTGCAAAGCGCGAGCAAACGCAGTCTTCCCGACTCTACATGCGCTTCAACCCCGGTTGTATTGGCGATCAGCAACGCGACCTGGCCGCCGATCAAGTCCTGGATCGCCGGTGTCGCGCCTTTGTAGGGCACGTGCAGGAGTTTCAGCCCGGTCTCCATGGCGAACAATTCGGCCGCCAGATGAGTCATGTTGCCGACGCCGTTCGATGCATACATCAGCTCGCCCGGCCTCGCTTTCGCCAGCGCAATAAGCTCCTTTACGGAACGAGCCGGCAGCTTGGGGTGGACGAGTAGTCCCATGTTGGCAGCCACCGTCTGCATGATGGGAGAGAAGTCGCGCAGCGTGTCATAAGGCAACGTTTTGTAAACGTGCGGGTTGATGACGAGCACCGAGGCGAACGAGGTGAGCAGCGTGTAGCCATCCGGTTTGGCTTTGGCGACCTGATTCACGCCAAGGATGCCGTTCGCGCCAGGCCGGTTATCAACGATGACTTGCTGGCCCCATTCCTCAGTGAGTTTCTGCGCCATCGCACGCGTGGACAGATCGATGCCGCTGCCTGCCGACTGCGGTGCCACAATGCGAACCGGGCGCACTGGATACGTTGTTGCCGAACCCCCGGTCGGCGCTTGCGCGAGCGTTGTGCCCGCGGCAAGCACTGAGATGCAAGCTGCGAAATAACGTGACGCTTCCATGCTTGGCCCCCCTTTTTTAACCTTCGGTTATTTGACCTCGACGCTCATGAAAATTGACCCGCTTGTCCTCAGAAAAGTTGAACCAGCCGTTGCGCGCGCCAACACCTGAAAACCGAAGGACGGCTTCGCATGGGAGAATCAACCACCGATACCACGGGATTGCCACGCGCCTGCGTCATGAGAGCGGCGGCGAGCGTTTCCCAGTCATTGGTGCGAAAACCGAAGCGCAGAAAAAACGTCGCCTTGCCGCGTCCGGTCGCTTCATTTAGCAGATAACCAGTGATCTTCGACTGGTCAACGCGTAATGAATCAATAAAAGGCAGTTCCATTGCCGACTACGTTACAGCAATCATGAGATTCCGCCAATTCCGCATAGCACCAGAATACAAGAATAAAGCGGGACAGTGTATTTCCCGTCGGAAATGCGCGGATCGGGGGCGGGAAGGCCGAGTAAGGCGTCAGAGGTGGACTGCAGGCGAGGCGCCTGCGCTACCGGAGGGGTGAGGCGTTAGGCGGCGCGGCGCTGGGCGGGTTCTTTGATAAGAGATTCCGCTGGAATGCCCAGCGTCCGATGCAGCCGCCGGATCATCTGGAGTGTGAGGGGGCGCTTGCGGTTCAGGACCTCGTATACGCGGTTGATCTGTCCGATCATCGGAACCAGGTCCTTGGGGCCGAGCGCCATCTGTTCCATGTGGAATTTGATTGCTTCGACCGGATCGGGTAAATCGAAACGGTAGTGCTTTTTCTCGTAAGCTTCGACCAGCGTGACCAGTACGTCCAGACGCTCGCCTTCAGGCGTGCCGGCCCGCGCCGGCATCAACGTTTCGATTTCCTTCAGTACGGCGCGGTAATCGGTTTTGGTTCTGATCGGTTTGATTTCCATGAGCCTGCTCCTTTAGATTACTCGCGCATCGATCTTGTCGTATTACGCGTGAGTGCCGATAAATCGAACATAGACCACGCGGTACGGATAGTTGATCCAAACCACCAGCCGGTATTTATTGCCGGCGATGTTGAATACCACCCGGCCATCGCGCAGGATGCTGGCCGTGCCGAATTCCCGCTTGACGTCGGCGGGTGAGCGCCAATCCGCTTTCAATGCGTGCCGGTACCACGCCAGCGTCGGCTCACGAGCGTCGGCATACGCCGCTTTGTTTTCCCAGAAGCCGCGCAGAGTGGACAGGGCAATGATGCGCATGGCTGATTGTAGTCCCATGTTGGGACTAGCGCAAATTTGACGAATAAGGCGGGAATAAAGCGTCTCAGTGTAACTTTCCCGTGGGAAATGCGCGGATCGGGATACGGGAAGGCGGAGTAAGGCGTCAGAGGTGGACTGCAGGCGAGGCGCCTGCGCTACTTATTGCGTGCCCGCGTATATAATCCCGGACAAATAAAGGGGAATCAGAATGAGCACGCGTAGAGCGGCTGGTGTGTTTTTGCTCGCCGGCGCAATGATTGCGCCGCTGTACGCGCAAACGTATCCGACCAAACCGGTTCGTTTCATCCTGCCGTTTCCACCGGGCGGCCCGACCGACATACTGGGACGTGCCGTCGGGCAGAAGCTATCCGAAGGACTCGGGCAGCCGGTGGTCGTCGATAACCGGCCGGGTGCGGGCGGCAACGTGGGCACCGAATTCGCTGCGAAACAGCCGCCTGACGGTTACGCTATCGCGCTCGTTTCGCCGGCGCTGGTGTACAGTCCCAGCCTCTACAAGAAGCTCGGCTACGATCCGGTCAGGGATTTTGCGCCGGTTGCGCTGGTCGCGCAGATCCCCAACGTGCTGCTCGTCCACCCGTCGGTGCCGGCGAGGAATCTCAAGGAACTGGTGCAGCTCGCGAGGGCCCATCCCGGAAAACTCAATTTCGGTTCGGGCGGACTCGGCACCGGCCAGCACCTCGCCGGCGAAACGCTCAAAGTGCTCGCCAGGGTCAACATGGTGCACGTGCCGTACAAGGGTTCGAACCAGGCGATGCTGGGCATGATGGGCGGCGAGGTGGACATGGTTGTGATCGGCATACCCCCGGCGCTGCCGCAGATCCAGGCCGGCCGGGTGCGCGCGCTGGCGGTGCTCGCGGCCGGACGTGCGCCGGCGCTGCCTAATGTGCCGAGCACCAGGGAAGCCGGCTTTCCGGGCTACGAAGTGCTGAGCTGGTACGGCGTGGTCGCTCCCGCCGGGACCCCGCGCGAAATCGTAAACCGCCTGAATTCCGAACTGGTGAAAATCATGCGGTCACCCGACGGCCGCGAACGCATCGCCGGCGCGGGCTTCGACACCATGACCAGCACGCCGGAGCAGTTCGCCGAATTCATCAAGACCGAGCTTGCGCGCGGGGTAAGAATCATCCAAGCGGCGGGCATTGAGCCCGAGTGATTATGCTATTGATGGGAGACTAATCATGCTATGGGCCGTTTCAAGCGTTGACAAGCGGAACTCCGCTGCCGCAAACACGGATGCGAGGCAAACTTGCACGTAACTGGTTGAGATGAACGTGATTACTTCGACGATATCAATCCATGCAGCCGTCTTGCATCCCTGCCCGCCCCCATCGCTACGCGNNCGAGTCGCGACGAGCCACCCGCATGTACACTGCCTTTGCGGGCGTTTTACGCCTTAAGGCCCGCCCAAAATCATCGACCATTGCAGCCCTTCCCGCACCTGCCTTGAACATCCCTGCTCGCGCCACTTACGCACTACCGCTTTACCAATGAACGAAAGCAAACCGAAATGCCGCGGCGCGAACAGAAGCGCCGGAACCAGCCTGGCATTACCCGGTGTCAGACCATGAATATCGAGCATCTATTACGCGATATTCATGGTAGATTTCTGGGCCACATACCAAGGGGCGGAACTCGATCTATTACTCTTCAAGAACGGCCGGCGGCTCGGCATTGAGGTGAAGAGGATGGATGCCCCCGGGCTTACGCCTTCCATGCGTATCGCGCTGGAGGACTTGAATCTCGAACAACTCGTCGTGCTCTATCCTGGTCCGAAAGCGTATCCGCTGGCCGAGTGCGTTCGCGTCGTGCCTATAACCAGACTGGCGGAGAGCGACGCTCGCGACCTTTTCTCGCGGCCGCGCAAAGTCGGTGCCAAGGCTGCCGGATGAAGTTACGGTGTTTGCATGATCTCGTCGGCGTAGCGGCCCTGCTTGATCAAGCCTGCCACGCTGCTCAAGTTCCACAAGGCCTTGGTCGATGGAAAATACCGCCTGCTCTTTTTCTTCGTTTTCCGTCGCCGGCCAACCTTTGCCGAAACACCTCA
>PLYS01000521.1 GCA_003153455.1 Betaproteobacteria bacterium
TCCTGCTTGAGTTTCTCCAACTGATCGCGGTACCCGAGCCCCCCGATCACCTCAGCGGTGTGCTCGCCCAACAGCGGCGCAGGCGTGCGAACGCTGCCGGGCGTTTCGGAGAGCTTCACGGGCACGCCAACCACGCTGATCTTGCCGGCAGTCGGATGTTCCTGCTCGACGATCATTTCACGCGCGATAACCTGCTTGTCGGCAACCATGCGGCCTACTGTATTGACAGGCGAAGCGGGAATACCGGCGTTCACCAGCAACTCGACCCAATAGTCGGTCGGTTTGGTGATATAGATTTTGGCGATGATCTGGTGCAGCGCCTCCGCGTTGACGGTGCGTGCGTCGCGCGTGCTGAATCGCGGATCGGTTGTCAGGTGCTGCAGGTTCATGACTTCGACGAAACGGTCCCACAGCGCCGGGTAGCTCGCGAACACCGTGAGGTAAGTACCGTCGGAACAACGGAAGAATCCGGACGGCGCGTTGCTGTCGTTGCGCCCCGTCTGCGCAACCCAATCACCTTTGACATGGTAATGCTGCGCGACCGGGCTCACCATCAGCGAGATGCCGGCCTCGAGGAGCGATGTATCGACTTCCTGTCCCTTGCCTGTTTTGAGCCGTCGCACGTATGCCGACAAAATACCGTGGCTCGCCCACATCGAGGCCACCACGTCGCACAGCGCGTAACCCAGCGGCACCGGCGGCCGGTCGCCAATGATGGTGGTCGCCGCAAGCCCGCTTTCCGCCAGCGCAATCATGTTGACGCCGGGATAATCCGCCTTGGGGCCGGTGTTGCCGTAGCCTGACAGCGAGGCGTAGACCAGCGCGGGGTTGATTTCCTTCAGCGTGTCGTACGTAAGCCCGAGCTTCTTCATCAGGCCCGGCCGGAAATTCTGGATCAGGATATCGGCCGTGCGCACGAGGTCGAGAAAGATTTTTTTGCCGGCCGGATTTTTGAGATCGAGCGTGACGCTCTTCTTGTTGCGGTGGAGCATCATGAAGAGGACGCTTTCGTTGCCGAGGTACGGATAACCGCCGCGCGCCTCCGTCTTCTGGCGCGGGTTTTCGATCTTGATGACCTCGGCGCCCATGTCGCCCAGCATCATTCCGCAGTACGGCCCTGCCCACGCGTGCGTCAACTCGAGAACGCGCACGCCTTCCAATGCGCCGGCGGTCATGGCGCCGCCTTTGCCGCGCCCGCTTTTGTCCCGGCCCCGATCCAGCTGCGCGTGGCCGCCGGCTGGCCGGCGCTCGCGGTACCGGCCGAAGTCTTGCGGCCGTCCTGGTTTTCGCACCAGACCTGCAACGTCACGCGCGGCTTGCCGTCCGCAACGCCGACTTCGGTCACGAGGCCGTTGGCCGTAATGTGGTCGCCCGCGTAGACCGGATGAATATAGCGCGCCGAAATCTTGCCGCCGTAGACCCATGCGTCGCCGAAATTGCGCTCCATCATCTCGTGCAGAAACGCCATCTGATTCTGGCCGGACGCGATGGTGCGCGCAATGCCATCCGCCTTGGCGACGTTGATGTCGCTGTGCGAATTGCGGCCGCGGTCCCACACCACCTTCTCGAATTCAACCATCTTCTCGTTAGTTACCTCGTGCGTCACCGGCTGCAGGCGATCACCGGCATTCAACTGCGCTGGCATCATGCCCCCCACTTCTTTGCGATGTTTTCGTGCGCTGCCTGCTTTCCGACCTCGCGTGCAAGCCCTACCAGCCGGCTCTTCTCGATCAACCGGCCGTCTTCATCGACGGCGGTCGCCTCGACGATGATGTACGCGTTTCCCCGGCGTATGTATTTGTCCACGATGCGTCCCGATATGGTGATGCGCTTGTCCGCGACCGGCGGGTTGAAGTACTCGGAATCGTGCCCCATGTTGGGCACGCGCATTACGGCTGCATACTTGCGGTAAAACAGATTAGCCGGATGCCGGCCGGCTACCGTCGGATAGGCCGCGTGCGGATTGTCCACCACCCGCCGGTAGTCAGCGATCATCTGCGCCGTGAGCACGTAATCAAGCGAACCGAGATCGTCCCCGGCCGGTATCGATTCCCACACCTTGTTGCCGCCTTCGGCTTCGCTCACAAATCCCCCCTCGTAGAAACAAGCAACGTCATGCGGGCACGCTATCTTCCGCTGCGATCGGCAACCATTAGCGCCGCGCTTGCAGAGCTTCCAGCCGGTAGCACAGCCCGTTCTGCAAATGCGCGCGCACCGCTTTTTCCGCGCGCTGCGGGTTCCGGGCCCGCAACGCATGCCGAATTTCGCAATGCTCTTCGACCGCGCTTTTCAGATCGGTGCGCGGATTGATGGTACGGCCGAGCCCGCGGAACAGCTCGATCTGATGTTGCATGTCCTCGATGACGCGGATCAGGCGCGCGTTCTTCGAGGCATGAATAAACATATTGTGAAAATCACGGCCGAGAAGCCGCCATTTTAAGACATAATTGACGAAGGAGGACCGTATGAAACATGTCTCGCGATTTTTGACTGCGTTGGTTGCGGCATGTGCGCCGGCGCTGAGCGGCGCGCAAAGCTATCCGGGCAAGTCGATTCTGATGATCATGCCGCTGCAGGCGGGCAGTTCGATCGATGTCGGTATGCGCATCGTCACCCAGAAAATGGCGGAAAACATGGGCCAGCAGATCGTGATCGAAAACCAGCCGGGCGCCGCCGGCCTGATCGGCACCGAGCGCTTCATGCGCGCGGCCCCGGACGGCTATACGCTGGCGACGCTCAACGACAGCATATTGACCATGATTCCGAATCTGTACAAAAAGGTCGCCTACGACCCGCTCAAGAGTTTTGCGCCGGTCAGTCTGGTGGCAGGCAATACGTGGTTGCTGGTTACCCATCCGAACCTGCCGGTGAAAACGGCGCGCGAACTGGTGGCGCTCGCCAAGGCGCGTCCCGGAGAAATCAACTATGCTTCCGGCGGTAATGGCAGTCCGCAACACATCGCGATGGCGATGTTCGAGTCGGCGACCGGCGCGAAAATGACGCACGTGCCCTACAAAGGCACGACCCAGGCCACGCTCGATGTTATCAGCGGGCACATACCCGTCATGTTCTCGGCAACCTCGCTCGTCATCGAGCAGATCCGCCAGGGCAAGATCCGGGCGCTCGCGGGCGGCGGCGCCAAGCGCCTGGCGTTGCTACCGGCCGTGCCCACCATCGCCGAGTCCGGCGTGCCCGGATTCGATTTCAATACCTGGATGGCAATACTCGCGCCGCTCAACACGCCGAAAGAAATCATCGTCCGTCTCAATGCCGAAATCATCAAGACGCTGAGCGTACCCGACGTCAACGAGCGGCTGGTCGCGATCGGGTTCGAGATCGACGGCTCGTCGCCGGAAAAGCTGGCCACGGTCACCAAGGCGCGGCTCGAGCAGATGCAAAAGATCATCAGGGACGCCGGCATCATCATCCAATGAGGTCCGGCGTTTCGCGGGAGATGCGGCGTGGGTGAGGCTAAACGCCCGACGATCGCGGTCTTCACCAAGAACCGCAGCAATCCCGCATATGCAGCGGCGCGGCTAGGCGCCGAGCGCAGCGCGCGGCGGCTTGGGGCGCGGACAATGCACTACGTTCCGCAAAAACCCGATGATGTCGATGAGCAGATCGCGCTGATCGACGCGGCGCTGGCGCAACGCCCCGACGCGATGGTGCTGGTGCCCGTGCATCCGACTGCGATCAACGAAGCTATCCGCAAGATCAACGCTGCGGGCGTGCCCATCATCGGGTTTATCAATCCGTTCAGCGCAGGCGGCGCGCTTGCGTACGTCGGCTCCGAAGATTATCCACTCGCATTCAGAATCGCGACGTACTTATGCGGGCATCTTAAGGCGCGCGGCAACATTGTAATCGTCGAAGGGCCGGGCGAGTCGGTCACCAGCCTGGAGCGCGTGCGCGGATTTCGCGATGCGCTGCGAAATTTTCCGCAGGTACGCCTGGCCGAGTCCATCTGCGGGGACTATCTGCGCGATGCGACTCTGCGTGCCGGCGGGGCGTTGCTGAAGTCGGGTTTGCAGTTTGACGCGATACTGGCGGCCAACGATATCATGGCGCTCGGCATGCTCGAAGTGCTCGATGCGGCGGCCCGCGCGAGTGTCGTCGTCGGCGTCAACGCCATACCGGATGCGATCACTGCGATCAAGGCCGGCAAGCTGCTCGCGACTGTAGATTTCGACGCGATGAAAATGGGTTGTCTTGCGGCCGAGGCCGCGATCCGGCATTTGCGCGGCGAGATGTTGCCCAAAGAAATCATTCTGCCCGTGCAAATCGTCGATCGGACGAATTGCGGGCAATGGGACAAACCGTTCGAAGAGCGGGAATGTCCGCGCTGGGAAGACGTGGTCAAATAAACGAAGGCCCCTCCCAAGCTACGGTGCGAGAAGCTATCTCAAAAACAAATTATTTTGATTAGGCATAATAGATGCGCAGACTCGAGGGAGGGGGAATGAACATTCGCCGCAAATTACTCGTTGCGCTTGGCGCGTGCGCGCTCTCAGCGCCGCTGGTCACGTTCGGACAGGGTTTTCCCTCAAAGCCGTTGCGGCTGATCGTCCGGGCTCCGCCCGGCGGTACGGACGATCTGATCGCGCGCCTGATCGCGCCGGCGATCGGCAAGGTCGTCGGCTCGGAGGCGGTGTTCAACACGCCTGAGCAGATGCTGCAGGTGGCGAAGCAGGAAGCCGAGCTCATCGACAAGATCGTGCGCACGGCCAACATCAAGGCGGAGTAGGCAACACCAAGTCGCCCGCAGCAGTAACACGACGCGTTGCCCGCGGGCCTCGGCGCGTGTCGTTTCCGGCCGCCCACGACGGACGGGACGATGCTGCAACGGGGTGGTCCGGCACACGCATCACGAGGGAGAGAGAGCATGGCACGCATCGCAGTCGGCGGCTTTCAACACGAAACGAACTGCTTCGTCCCGGTACACACCGACTTCGACTACTTCGCGTCGGTGAGCGACCGCCCCCCGCTCTCGCGCGGCGAAGAAGTTCTGCGCAATCTTCCGGGCCGCGCCTTCGCGATGTCCGGCTTCCTCGCCGACATGGCGGACAGGCACGAATTGTTACCGCTCGTCTGGGCGAGCGGCGGCGCCGGCGGTTACGTCACCAGCGATGCCTACGAGCGCATCGTGGGTGAGCTGATCGGCCGGCTGTCGGTCGCGCTGCCGGTCGACGTCGTCTATCTCGACCTGCACGGCGCCATGTGCTCGGTCGACTTCGAGGACGGCGAAGGCGAGCTGCTGCGCCGCGTGCGCGCCGTGGTCGGGCCCCAGGTGCCGGTCGTGATCAGCCTCGACTATCACACCAACCTCACGCCGGCGATGGCGGCGCTTACCGACGGGATGGCGATCTACCACACCTACCCGCACGTCGACCGGCCGCAGACCGGTAGCCGCGCGGCACGCATCTTGAAAACGGTCCTCGAACGCGGCCGGCCGACGGCCCGCGCCTTCCGCAAGATCCCGTTCCTGATCCCGCTCAACTTCCAGTGCACGCTGGTCGAGCCATCGAAGGGCATCGTCGTGAAATCCGCCGCGGGCGAAGGCGGCGACGTTCTGAACCTATGCTACGGAGCGGGCTTTCCGCCGTCGGACCTGTACGACTGCGGCCCGGGCGTCATCGCGCACGGCTACTCGCAGGCGGCGGTCAACGCGGCGGCGGACGGCCTCGCCAACCACATCACCGGGATGGAGGAAGCCTTCGCCCAGCCGCTGCTCGACCCCGACGAGGCTGTGCGCCAGGCGATGGCGATCGGCGCAAAGGCGACGCGGCCGGTCGTGATCGCCGACACGCAGGACAACCCCGGCTGCGGCGGCACCGGCGACACGACCGGCATGCTCGAGGCGCTGGTGCGCAATCGCGCGGAAAAAGCGGCGATCTGCGTACTCACCGACGCGAAGGCCGCAGCAGCGGCGCATGCAGCGGGCGAAGGCGCCGAAATCACCATCGACCTCGGCGGCTGCACGCCGCTGCCGGTCGTGAAACCCTTTCGCGGGACGTTCCGCGTCGCGCGGTTGAGCGCAGGCCGCTTCGTCTGCAAGGGGCCCTGCGTCGGCGGGCGCGAAGCGAAGCTCGGGCTCACCGCCCTGCTCACCATCGGCGGCGTGAGCGTCGTAGTGGCGAGCAAGCGCATGCAGGCCTACGACCTGGAGATATTCCGCCACATTGGCGTCGAGCCGACCGGGCAGAAGGTCCTGGTGGTGAAAAGCACCTGCCACTTCCGCGCCGACTTCGAGCCGATCGCCGAGCGCGTGCTGGTTGCGGTCGCACCCGGGGCGCACCTTGTCGACGCGCGCCAGCATCCGTACAAGCATCTGCGCGCAGGCGTGCGGCTGGAGCCGCTGGGACCGGCGTTCGAGCCGCGGGCGAGCTGAGCGGCAGCGGGACGTCATCGCCGACCCTTTCGGGTACGGGTTCACGAACCATAGATGGACGCCCCCG
>PLYS01000458.1 GCA_003153455.1 Betaproteobacteria bacterium
GGGGGCGTCCATCCCATTACGAACCGAGTGAGGAAAAATTCATCATGATGAAGTTCGCCATTTTTATGGGCGCGGCGGCGCTGTGCGGGGTGTCGGCATCCCTGTCGGCTCAGCCCGTGCCGAAGGACTATCCGAACAAGCCGATTCGTGTCGTCGTGCCGTCCCCGCCGGGCGGCCCGCCCGACCTGATCATGAGAATGCTGGCGCCGAAGCTCAGCGCGGCGCTGGGACAGCAGCTGGTGATCGACAACCGCGCCGGCGCCGGCGGTATCGTCGGCTCCAACTACGTGGCGAAGGCTGCGCCGGACGGCTACACGTGGCTGTTCACCACCGCGTCGCACACCAATACGCCGCCGTTCAACAAGAGCGTGCCCTTCGATCCGGTGCGCGATTTTTCACACGTGACGCTCGCGGCGCAGAACTTCGGGCAGGCTCTCATCGTGCCGCCAAACTTTCCCGCCAAAACCGTGCAGGAACTGATTGCGCTCGCGCGGAAGCAGCCCGGAAAGCTCAATTACGGTTCCGCGGGAATCGGGACCGCGAGCCACATTCCGGCCGAAGTGATGAAGTCGATGAGCGGCACGGACATAGTCGGAGTCCAGTACAAGGGGGTGCCGGAGGTCATCACCGACGTTCTGGCCGGACGCATGGATATGATGTTTGTCGGGACGCAGGTCGCGTTGCCGCTGATCCAGGCAGGCAAGGTGCGCGTGCTCGCGCTCACCGGTGCGAAGCGCTGGAAAGGATTGCCGGACGTGCCGACCATGCAGGAGGCTGGTTTCAAGGGTTACAACCTGATCAACTGGTTCGGCCTGTGGCTGCCGGCGGGGGCATCCCGGGCGCTCGTTGCGCGCCTGCACGCCGAGACGGTGAAGGCGCTGGCCGATGCCGATGTCCTGCGGCAGTTCGATGTCCAGGGCCTCGAGGCCGTCGGCTCGAAGCCGGATGATTTCGCGAAGTTCGTCGCGAAGGAATCGGCGTTCATGACCGATCTCGCGCGCAAGATCGAAGCGGCGAACAAGCGATCCGGGAGGACTCCATGAAAAGCAAAAATCCCGAAATGGAACCCTGGCAATGGCCCGAGGATCGGTGGCGCGGTATCGTCAACCGGGTGCGGGCGGGCCGCTCCCTGCGGCCGCGCGAGTGGCCGGGCGGGGCGCGTTGCGCCGTAGCGTTGTCGTTCGACTCGGACCACGAAACTACCGAACTGCGCGAGGCCGGGGAATCCGCCGGCCGCCTGTCGCAGGGGCAATATGGCAACCGCCGGGCGATGCCACGGATTCTCGATATCCTCAATTCGCATGACGTGAAGGCCAGCTTTTTCGTGCCGGCCGTCACGGCGCTGCTTTATCCGGATGAACAGCGGCAAGTCGTCGCGGCAGGCCACGAGATCGGAATCCACGGCTGGATACATGAGCGCAATTCGGTGCTGCCGCTTGAATTCGAGCGCGACCTGCAGATGCGCTGTGCCGACGTGCTGGAGCGTGTTTCCGGCGTGCGCCCGTTGGGCATCCGCACGCCCTCGTGGGACTTCAGTCCGAACACCCTGGCGATCACGCGGGAGATGGGGCTCATCTACGACTCATCGCTGATGGCCGACGACGATTGCTACGAACTTCTCATGGATGGAGAGAACAGCGGAGTGGTCGAGTTGCCGGTCGAGTGGATCCGGGATGATGCCGTCTACTTCAACATGAACCGCTTCGCCGCGCTTCGCCCCTATACACCACCCTCCGATGTTTTTGAAATATTCAAGAAAGAGTTCGATGGCGCGTATCGGGAGGGCGGCGTGTTTCAGCTCACGATGCATCCGCACATCAGCGGGCACCGTTCCCGCATCTGGGTACTGGAAGAACTGATCCGCTACATTCGTTCGCAATCGGGCGTATGGTTTGCAACGCATGCGGAAATCGTCCGCTATGCGAAAGCACATGGCGCGTGACTAATCCTGTCGCGCGCGCGGAAGATACCGCCCAAACCGACTCGCGTAGCCGCGTCTGCTCAAGAATTCTCTGTAGCCCGCTCATCAACCACTGGCGCATCGTGCCGAACAGCAAAAAGGCAGACAAATGGTTGCGGACGAAATCTCGGCTTTAGCCCGGCAACGTGGCTCCCAATTACGGGACGCGCAAAGTCGCCGCCTTAGCAAGCAAGTGCAAAGCATCAAGGCTAGCTGGGCAGCGCGGGGATTTGCGATGGCTCCTGGCGGAATGTTCTTGGAGATTGCGCAAGCCTGCGCGGATGCTGCTGGTATCCGCGGTGAGGAGGGTTGGAGGGAAATCAGACAGGTGCTGGAACTTGCCAACCTCACGTATACGGATGGTCTGGCTGACGAGCTAAAGAAGCTCATGGAGGGTTGGGTGCCCTTTGGCGACCTGCAAGCCGTCGTTGAGAATCCCTCCAGTCAACCAGTTAATCCCTCAGGCGGGCAAGAGCTACGTCACATGGTCGCGCGCGCAATTTCCACAGCGCGGGCGAGGCTGCACACCGAGATTGATTTGTTCGTTCTCAGCCTGAGGAATACCACCTCGAACGCTCCTGCCCCCCGCGCCAAGCAACAAAAATTTGGAGTCCTTGACGCTCCGAACCTCTATTCAAGTGCCGTGTTGAACTGCCGCGGCAAGCTTGGAAGCGCGGTGATCTACTTCGATATTGACGATTTCAAAGCGCTCAACACCCGGCTCTCGGAGACAAGAGTTGACGACCTCATACTGCCTTCCGTCCACCGCCTAGTTGCCGATTATGTTGCAGAGCTTGGCTTTGGGTATGCAGAGGGGGGCGATGAATTCAAGATCTACCTTCCTAACGCCACTCTTGGAATTGCGAAGCAACTTGCAGAAGCGATTAGGCAAGCACTTCAAGCGTGTCCATTCACGGACGAGGCGGAGGGCGTGACATTGACAGCTTCCTTCGGCATCGCACATATAGGGAGCACTGAGGGCGCCAGCGATCTGAGCCTTCACGCCAACCTCGTGAAGAATGAAGCGAAGAAGCGCGGAAAGAATTGTGTGTCGATATGGGCCGCTGAAAAATAGCAAAGCTGCACCCGGGCCTTGAATCTCTGTTCGCGCCGCACCAACTGTATTCCGGGCCAGTGTCAGTATTCACACAAGCTTTTGCCTGCGCCATGCCGCCGTCAAGCGCGGGGTGTGGAGCATTCACGCCTCACCGTTCCGCTATGATGCCGGAGAGACAAAGACAGTACAATCAAAAAAATGAGCATGCGGACGCAGAACGAGAAGAAATTTGGCAGTTGGGATGAGTTGCCGGGCGGCGGCAGGCGCTACCGGCTGGACGTTCCGGGACGGTCACGATGGCTCGCACGATATCTCAAGGAAGTGGATGCCGACGAAACGACTCTTCGGTTCTGGCAGGAGATTTACGACGACCGAGGCCGGCTGGTCGAGATTCATGAAAAATACCCTCTGGATGAGGGCCACCGGAAAGCGTAGGATAAGACCATGTTGATTACAAAGAAAATCGTCGCGGACCAGATTGCCGCCTACCTTCACCATGACATCACGCTCGCGCAATTGGTGGACTGGGCGGAGCGTGCAATGATGGAGGACGAGTTCGAGGAAACCGGCTTGCCCGCCATTCGCTCGACGGTTTCCCGCCTGGGCGTCGCGGACGTGCGCGCGTTCGGCCTTACGTGGGAGGATTGCGAGGAGTTGCTCGGTCAACTCGGCTTCTCCGCTCGCGTGAGCATCGTAACGGCGTAGGCCGATAAAACCGCGTCCGGCTGGCGCGCCGTTCCGTCGCGCGGCTTAGCAGGGAGCGATGGCGCGTACCGGGAAGGCGGCCTGTTTCATCTCACGATGCATCCGCACATCAGCGGGCACCGCTCCCGCATCTGGGTATTGGAAGAGCTGATCCGCTACATTCGTTCACAACCGGGCGTATGGTTTGCAACCCATGCGGACATCGTGCGTTATGCGAAAGCACATGGCGCGTGATTGATCCTGTCGGGCGCGCGGACGGTCAATGGCGAAGAATTTGTCCCGTTTCTCTCAGATGGTGCAATCGTTGACATTGACAAACTGACGAGGAAGCCACATGCGATCCTTGGCACTTACCACGACGCAGCAGCGTCGCCTTGAAAAACTCGCCCGCGACGCGGGGCGCATTCCGCAAGCAATGTTGCGCTTCGTGCTTCGGGACGGTTTCGATTTGTGCGAACTGGAAGTAAACGCAAGCATAGCCGCAGAACGCGATGCGATGCGGCGCTGGTATGTGCCGCATGAAGAGGTACGGCGCCAAACGCGCGCCATGATCGACGCTGCCCATGGCCGGAAGCGCCGCCAGGCGGTGCAGTAATCGCGACTTGATCCGACGGCGAGAGTCCGGTTTCTGTCGCCGCAATCGGCCGCTTTCGGGAGCCCCGATCTTTGGGGATCGACCCTCTGCGGTCATACAGGCCGACGCGGCCGACCGTCCGCTGTTCGGCCACACCGGTCAGTGACGAATTGATGGAAACGTAATCGGCCCTTCCGATTTGAGCGTCCGCTCCGGAAAAAACTGAACTGGTCCTTTCGACCCGTTGCAGACGGTCGCGACTCTACATAGCTGCCGTTCGTTGGCGATCACGGGGCAGATGATGTAGCGGCACAGCTGTTCGAGTTCCTTGCGCAGATGGGTGCCCAGCGGACCTGCCATTGGCGGTCATTACTCTATCAAGATTGCCTCAATGTCCGCTTCCGCTCTGGACGAAGGCTCACTCACGACCACTATGCGCATGTTGAAACTATGCGCACATCTCGTGAGATCGACAACGCCGACGTCTATGGCGCTGGGCGTTCAAGGCTGGCGCGATGTCCGCATAGTTACAGCGTTTGCAGGAACTTCATGAGCGAGTCCGCAGCCTGGACCGACGCATCCTCGTATCGGGCGAGAGGGGGTGAAAAATGAATAATGGTGCTGTTGCCACCGAATTTGAACATCTGGAATGGTAGGAGGTGACTAGGTGTCGCATTGCCCCTGTGAATAACTC
>PLYS01000356.1 GCA_003153455.1 Betaproteobacteria bacterium
TCATGCCGTTTGCGTCGCAGCTCGACTCGAATGGCCGCCAATGTCGCGCGCATCCGCTTCTTCATCGTCAGCCGCAGTATTTTGAAGTAGTCTTGGCGCGTCTTGCTGCAACCGTGGGTGAAACCGAGGAAGTCGAATGTCTCCGGCCTTCCCAGCCCACGCCGCTGTCGTCTGGTTTCCGCAAAACGTCCAAATTCAATCAACCGCGTCTTCTGCGGATGCAGCCTCAGCCCAAACTGACCCAAGCGATCTTGCAAGGCGCGCATAAACGCTCGCGCTTCGCCTTCAAATTGGAACCCAACGATGCTGTCGTCCGCGTAGCGTACCACGATGACTTCGCCGTTGGCGTGTATCCATCCGATCTTGCGTCCGGTAATGCCATTCCACACCGCATCGAGCGCGTCATGCTGCCCGCGCCCTGGCCGAAATCCATACGAAAAACCCAGGAAGTCTGTTTCGTAAATGGCGCTCAGGATCGTAGCAACCGCCTGTTGCCCCACCTTGTCTTCCCGCGCGGCAATCCCCAGCGGACGTTCCTTGCCGTCCGCCTTCTGGAGGTAGACCCGCCGCGATGCTTGGGCTCGATACGCGCCGACTTGTATGCCTTCGACGCCCATCGACGCACTTTCCCGGCTCTGGGTCCGGCGTGCGGGAGCATCGAACGCATTCCCTGCGGCTATCCCCCTTCCCTCCATCGCCTCCGCCGGGCTGCACCCGTTGTGCGGCGACTTCCTCGGTACTATAGGGATATCCGACTTCTCATCAGCGTCGGTGGCGGGATTACGGTTTCCCTTCCCCGCCCCGCCCGACGATGTTCCGTCGGGCACCGATGAGATCTCCCAGCTCCTGCTCAAGTAGCTTCCCGGCATGCTCAGGGTCTCCGACCGCGTGGAACCGATTCATGGCTTGCGATTGTCGTCATGTCTCGTTTTGCTTTCCGCTTCACTGAACAGCGTCAGCGTCCCAGATTTAAGTATTTCGCGGTTCAATGGCTGGCCTGCCGGTTTCCCCTGTCAACGCTTCGCATCCCACCTCGCGATGAGAGTACGCATGACTCGGGGCCAAGGTGATTCGCCATTTCTTCCTCGTATTGGACTTCCACCAAATACTACTCGCCAGTTTGTGCTGGCGCTCTCAGTGTAACTTTTCCGTGGCGCATGCATTGAGGGGGGCATGAAACGCATGAAAAGCTCGAACTCCCATGCCACGAAGAAACCGGCTGAATCTCACGGACGTGCCTCGGCACGTTAGCCAGCGGGGCAATAACCGTCAGGCGATCTTCTTTGCCGAGGAGGACTACCGCTTCTACCTCGATTGCCTGGTTGACGCAGCGCGCAAATATGGTTGCCAGGTTGGCGTGCGCGGTACGTCCGCCCAAGCGGGGTAGGCCCACGCGTTCCGTAATGCTGCAGGACAAGCCGTTCGGCTGAGAAAAAGTTACACTGCCCCTGTTTATTTGGGCTCGGCCGAGGAGCGGACTCCGGCGACGGGCGGATTGATTTTCTTATCGCTTAGCAGCCAGAGGGCCGCTAAAGACCTTGTCCGCCGGACCGATATTGCGGCAATTGCGAATCAGGGCCAAGCCATTTCTCTCCCACTCGAACGCGGTGCCATCCAGGACCTGACCGAGGACCTGGAGATCATCATTGCCGCGCACCTGGCCTGGTTCCGGCAATTGAACCGCAGCCTGATTTATGGCGGCCAGGTCAACCAGGCCGACCTCGGCGAGGACGCCCACCTGCGCTCGCCCTTCGGGCAGTGGTATTACGGCAGCGAACCACACCCGCTGGCCGAGTTCACCGACTACACCGCCCTCGGCGCCACCCAGCAGGCCATGCACGCGGCGGCAAGGCTGATCCTGTTCGATGTCATGGACCATCGCCGGCCCTCACCCGAACTCTATGACCAGTGCATGGACCTGGCCCTGCGTCTCAATACCAATCTGCGCCGCCTGCAACTGGAGATCATCGGCGAGTTGCTGTCCACCGACAGCCTCACCGGATGCGCCAGCCGCCGGGGCATGATGAACAAACTGCGCGAGGAGCAGGCCCGCGCCGAGCGCATTCAGCGGCCCTGCTGTCTGTGCCTGTTGGACTTCGACCACTTCAAGCGCATCAACGACGAACTCGGCCATCCCGCCGGCGACGCCGTGCTGCGCCAGGGCATGCGCTTCATTGCCAACGCGCTGCGCAAGTACGATACGGTGTTCCGCTATGGCGGCGAGGAGTTCCTCATCTGCCTGCCAGGCTTGCCGCTGCACGATGCGAGCCTGGTGATCGAACGCATACGCGAAGGCCTCGAACGACTCGCCATCCGTCTGCCCGACGGCAGCACGCATAGCGTCACCGCCTCCTTCGGCATGGCCGAGATGCACCCGCGCCGCGAGGTCGAGGAGGCAATCGCCAACGCCGATATGGCCCTGCTGCGCGCCAAGGAGTTGGGCCGCAATCGGGTGGAATTGTGGCAACACGGCTAGGCTCGCGGCAGGCTCGGCCGAGGAGCGGACTCCGGCGACGGGCGGATTGATTTTCTTATCGTTTCGCTTACTTACACCGATTAGCTGTCCTGGTTTCCTTGCTCAGCACCAAGGCTTCATCTCAGGTCGATTCGAATAATAACGCCATCAACAAGCTGTTCTCGTAGACACCGTCCACGAAAGCATGTTTTCGCATTACCCCCTCCTTAACGAAACCAACCTTTTCGAAGAGTGCCATTGCCGACAAGCTGTTTTCCCTGACCTGCAGTTCAATTCGTTTTAACCCTCGTAGTCTCGCAGCATCCAGGGTTGTGCGAATGAGCGCCGTACCTACGCCACGACCACGGTAACCCTCGACGATACCCATGCCAAGCACTCCCGCATGACTATAGATGGCTTTTGCCTTTGCTGTAATGGCGCACCAGCCGACTACCGTCTGGTCGTCGAGTGCCACGAACTGAAGGTTGTTGTTTTGAATGCTCAAAACAAACTCCCCCACAGCCTCGGGTGGCGGAGGCGCTTCCAGATAATCCAGGAACCGGCTCTCTTTAGCGACTTTATCAAACGCCATCCGATAGCCGGGGATGAGTTCTTCGGTAATCGGTACTATGCGGTATTCCATAAGAGCCTTGGCATGTTTTCAATATTCCATAGGCTACGCGGCTTTGGCTTTGGCATCAACTGGTTAGCCGAAGGACACACTGCCGAGGTCGAGCTAATGGTGGCATCGTCGCCGCCTCGACCAGGCGCGTAGACTCCGGGCACCGCATGATTTTTGAGAGGTCTTTAATCATCAATTGATTACCGGCCGGGCTAAGCCGGCGGATTCAGTCTAGACGCGCTAATACTCGGGGCCGGAGCTATACTTACCAGCCGAAATACAAAAAACAGCCCGACACGGCGTGCTTAGCTGGCGACGCAAATCCACATGTTGAGGAGGTAACCATGTTTAAACACATACTGATGCCAACGAACGGCTCTGAACATTCTGAAAGGGCCATCGAGCGCGGCATCGAACTGGCGAAGCTTTGCGGTTCGAAAGTTACCGGGATTCACGTTATGCCGGATTTTCGCTTGGCGATGGCGGACGAAAGCTCCTTTGACCCGTCGATGCAAGAGAAAGCAGAACAGGAGGCGCGCACCCGGGCCGAAAATTTCCTGGCGTTTGTTCAGAAGGCGGCGGCGGCGGCTGGGGTGTCGTGTGACACTGTGGTTGCAACCAATTATCGGCCCTACGACGCCATTATCAATACTGCCAATGAGCGTGCCTGCGATCTGATTGTGATGACTTCCCGTTATCGTAAGGGATTGGTCTCTCTGATTTTGGGAAGCGAATCGAGCCGCGTGCTGCATCGAGCCTCTATTCCCGTACTGATGTTCCGTGCGCTGATGAGCGTTGATCATCCAGACAAGACCGCACCCAAGTCGGGCGCTTAGTCCTGCAGAAAACCGAAATCACAGGAGCCGCAATGATCCGCAAGCTCAGAACGCAGCGCGACGACCAGCAATGGATGCTCGACCTTGCACTCAACATGCGAGGGCGGGTGCAGAACTTCGAGGCCGACGCCACCGAGCTGCCGCCGGGCAAGCGCGCGCGCAACTACCGGATGATCCCGAAGATCTGGCGCCAGGATGCCGAACGGCACGAAGCGCTTGCGAAGCGCGCCCAGGCGCGCGGTGCGAAAGCGACGGCCACCGCGCTCCGGTCGTGATTTATGTGCCAGGAATGGACCAGACCAAGGAGGCATTTCCGCTCGCAACGCACAACGCCGGACTCGCGCGTGGCTTTCACATAATGACGATGGACGGGCCCGGCCAGGGCAATTCGAATCTGCAGAAAATCCGCTCGGTGAAGGACAACTACGAGCGCGCGGGCGCGGCGGTAATCAGCTACCTGCGCCAACGCAAGGAAGTCGATCCGAAGCGGATCGCGGCTTACGGCAGCAGCATGGGCAGCTACTGGTCGCTCAAGCTCGCGAGCTGCGATCGCCGCCTCGCTGCGGTCGCCAGCGCGGTTGCGTGCTTCAACCCCAACAACACGATTTTCACTGTGGCCTCGCCGCGGTTCAAACAGATGTTCATGTACATGGCGGGTTATGCGGACGAGGAAAAATTCGACGAGGAAGTCGCGAGGCACATGACCGTGCGCGGCCATCTGGACAAGATCAAATGCCCGACGCTGCTGTCGACCGGCGAGTACGACCCGCTGTGCCCGCTCGAAGACGCAATCGAAGCTTTCGGAGAACTGACTTCGCCCAAGGAACTGTGGGTATTCGAAAACCAGTATCACCAGCAGCGCCGGCTGTCCAACCTCGGCGGCCTCGACAACTACGAATACATCTTCGACTGGCTGCAGACTGCACTGACCGGCAAAGGGCTTTCGAAGCGGCATAACCGCATCGCCTACATCAGGGAAAACGGTGACGGCCCGTG
>PLYS01000437.1 GCA_003153455.1 Betaproteobacteria bacterium
AAACTCGTCGACGTGCATCAGGAATTCCAGGTGCCAGCCGAAAGGCGCGATTTTCAGCGCGAGCTTCCTGAGAGCAGCGAGCGGCAGCGTTCCCGCTTTGCGGTCCTTGACGTCGACGATGTTGACGCGCACGCCGCGCACGCCGGCGTCGTGCATGCGTTCGAGTTCGCGCGCGGAGATGTCCTCCGCGACGACCGCGACGCCGCGAAACTGCGGGCCGGCGGCTTTCATCGCTTCCAGCATTACGCTGTTATCGGTGCCGTAAACGCTCGGCTGCACCAGCACTGCGCGCTCGACGCCGAGCGTGGAGAGCATGTGCCGGTAATCGGGCAGAAGCGCATCGGCCGGGGTGTAAATGCGCTCGGAGTAGTAGGCATAGCGCGCTTTCGGCCCGCAAATGTGCGCATGGGTGTCGCAGGCAATCGATGGGAGCGTGATGCGCGGCTTGCGCGGTCTGGGGTCGAATGCCGCGCATATCGGCGGTTCAGCGGCTCCTGCGTTTGGTTCGGTTTTGGAATTCATCGCTTTTCTCGGGTTATTGTCGTGATGACGGATCGCATCCCGCCTGCACGGCGTGACTATATATCACGGCAGCGGTTCCGCGCGAGTCCCTATAAATAATCACGAAACCGGACGACAGTCTGGTTTCGCTCGACGCTTCCCTCGCCCTTTGGGAGAGGGTGCGCCGGAGCGTGGAGCAGGGACCCGTTTACGGGATGCGACCGTGAAGGCACACAATAGCACGCGGATATCCGGCGCTTTGCATCCCGCTGCGGGGTCACATCCATCGGCAAGCCGATGGAACCTGTTCCGCCCTCCGCGGGCGCGGGGGAGAGGGATCGAGCGACGTTACATAGTTACGTAAAGCTCGATAAGCGCGAAGTGACCGGAGCGCCGTCAGCGCGATTGCCCGCGGGGATGAGTATTGCTATGCTTCCCGCTTCCCCTCATTGCAAGGACAGCACACATGATAGACGCAGCAATCATCGGCCTCGGCTGGTGGGGCAAGAACATCGTCAATGCGGTGCAGGCCAAGAGCGAGCGCCTGCGCTTCGTGCGCGGCGTAAGTAAGGAGCCTGATACCGTGCGCGACTTCGCCGCCCATCACAATTTCGAACTGTCTACCGATCTGAGCGACGCGCTCGCCGATCCGCGCGTGCAGGCGGTGGTGCTGGCGACGCCGCACTCGCTGCATACGGGCCAGATCATCGCGGCCGCCGCGGCGGGCAAGGCGGTATTTTGCGAAAAGCCGCTGGCGATGAAAAAGGCCGACGCCGTGCGCGCGGTCGCGGCGTGCAAGCAGGCCGGCGTGGTGCTGGGGGTCGGGACCAACAAGCGCTTCTGGCCCTCGATGCGCGAGTTGAGGCGCGTGGTCGCGGGCGGAGAACTCGGCGAAATCCTGCATCTCGAAGGACACTACAGCAACGAAAATTCGGGCATAAATTTCTCCCCGTGGCGCGACTCTCCGGCGGAATCGCCGGGCGGCGGCATGACCGGCGCCGGGTTGCATATCCTGGACGCACTCGTCAACCTCGGCGGCCCGCTGCGCCGGGTGCACGCCCGGCTGGTTACGCGCAAGCCGCAGCCCGACCCGCACGACTCTGTGTCGGTCATGTTCGAGTACGCAAGCGGCATCAGCGGCATGTTCGCCACGGTGAGGGCATCGCCGTTCGTTTGGCGCGTGCACGTGTTCGGCCGCAAGGGCTCGGTCGAGGCGGTTGGCGAAAACGATCTGGTGGTGCGCCTGACGGGCGCCAAGCCGAAGCTGCAGAGCTTCGAGCCGGTCGATACCCTGCGCGCCGAGTTCGACGCGTTCGCCGATGCCGTTGCCGGGCGCGTGCCTTATCCGATTCCGACGGCGCAGATGATCAATACCGTCGCGGCGTTCGAGGCGGTGATCAAGTCGATCGATTCGGACAGCGTGGTGTTGCTCGAGGACTGTTAAGCCCGACAGGCTGCTAGCAGTGACACCGATCGTCGACGCGCATCACCACATCTGGCGGTGCGCTGAAATGCCGTGGCTCGCAGGCCCGCCGGTGGCGCGGATTTTCGGCGAGTATGACGCGCTGCGCCGCGACTATTTCGCTGACGAGTTCAGCGGCGAAGCCAAGCCGCACGGCGTGGTGAAGTCGGTGTTCGTGCAGGCGAACGTGGCGCCCGGCAGGGAAGTAGACGAGGTGGCCTGGGTGCAGTCGGTTGCCGATGTGAGCGGATTTCCGCATGCGATCGTCGGCTATGCCGATCTCGCCGCGCCCGATGTCGCGGCGGTGCTCGATCGCGAGCTCGCTTACTCCAATCTGCGCGGCATCCGCCAGCAACTGCATTGGCACGAGAATCCTCTCTACCGTTTCGCAGCGCGGCCAGACCTGATGCGCGATGCGGCGTGGCGCGGCGGCCTGAAAGAACTCGAGAAGCGCAATCTTGCGTTCGACCTGCAGGTGTTCGCGAGCCAGATGGCGGACGCGGCGCAGCTCGCGCATGATTTTCCCGCCACGACCTTCGTGCTGATGCACGCCGGCATGCTCGAAGACCGCAACGCTGCTGGCTGGGCGCTGTGGCGCGCGGGGATGCGACAGCTCGCGGCTTGTCCCAACGTGGTGGTGAAATTGTCGGGGCTGGGAACCTTCACCCATGAATGCTCGGTAGCGTTGTGGCGCCCGGTCGTCGAGGAGACTGTGGCGACGTTCGGGCCCACGCGCTGCATGTTCGGCAGCAATTTCCCGATTGAGAAGCTGTGGACGAGCTACGACCGTGTCGTGGCGGTGATGCGCGAGTGCCTGGCGGGACTCTCGGCTGCCGAGCAGCACGCGGTGTTCTGTGATACGGCTACGCGCGTTTATCGGTTATCCTAGTTTTTGCTTGAGATATTTCGCGGCGATTGCGGCGTTGGTTGGCTGCGCTTCGCAACGTCTCCTGTGCCAAGCGATCACTATGTCGCAGTGGCGTGCGCTGAGTCCTCGGCGTCGCAGGTGTCCCTCCCCAGCGCATCTGCTCTTCAACGTCCTTTCGATCCCTGCCGTTGACCTGAACTTGCCATTTGATTCGCGTATCGGGTTGCGGTGCCGCGAACCGGTGCTTCGCGCGTTTCATCTAGAATGGGACCAGAGCGCAAACCAGAGCAACGGCGAGCCGCCTGCGTGCAAGACGGTGCTGCGCTCTCGAGAGGCGGCGTCTACCGCTCTCGCAAGCCGCGCGCGCGTGAAGCCTGCGGGCAGGGCTACCGGCTCGCATTTTCCTGCAAGCGGCGCTACTTCTGCCCACGCTGTCACCAGAAGCGCGTGCTTCCATGAGTCCAGCGCTGCGCGCCGCGGCGGCAAGCCCAGTCCACTACGAGCGGCGGCGGCCAGAGGAAACGACCCTGTTTCACCTGGTGCAGGGACATCTCGAAACGTTCCTCGCCGAAGTCGAAGCCGGGGGTGCCGCGACCTTGCCCCAATTTGTCAAAGACGAGTTCGATGCCTTTCTCGAATGCGGCATCCTTGCCCATGGGTTTTTGCGGTTGCGCTGCGCCGGGTGCGGCCACGAGAAGCTGGTGGCCTTTTCCTGCAAGCGGCGCGGGATTTGCCCCTCGTGCGGGGCGCGGCGCATGGCGGAAACCGCCGCCTGGCTGGTTGATCGCGTCATCCCGCGCGTGCCGGTAAGGCAATGGGTGCTGTCGTTTCCGATTCCGCTGCGCAGCCTCTTCGCTGTCCATCCCGAACTGCTCGCGCCGGTATTGCAGATCATCCACCGGGTGATTGCGACGCATCTGATCAGGCAGGCGGGCGTCAAACGCAGCGAAGCGGCCACCGGCGCCGTCACCCTCATTCAGCGCTTCGGCTCCGCCGCCAATCTGAACATTCATCTGCATGGTCTGGTGCTCGATGGGGTGTATCACACCGGCACGGAAGGCGCGGCCGTATTCCACCCAGCGCCTGCGCTAACCAGCGAACCGCTACCGGCGCTGCTCGGCAAGATCATCAAGCGCATCCTGCGGTTGTTGACCCGCCAGGGGCATCTTGTCGAGGAGGAGGGCATGACTTATGTGGCGGATGCGCACGCGATCATTGATCCGGAAAACCTGCTCGCACCCCTGCAAGCCGCCTCCTGCACCTACCGCATCGCGCTCGGGCCACGGGCGGGACGCAAAGTGTTGAGCTTGCAATACGCACCGCGCCGCGCGGCGCCGATTACCCAGCAACTGTGCGCCAACGCCCACGGTTTCAGCCTGCATGCGGGGGTGCGTTGCGTCGCCGATCAACGCAGCAACCTTGAGCACCTGTAACGCTACATCACGCGCCCGGCCATCGCCAACGAGCGGCTAAGCGTGAACCACGCGGGACAGGTGGTGCTCAAGTTGAAGACGGCTTATCGCAACGGCACGACCCACATCGTGATGTCGCCGCTGGAATTCATGCAACGGCTGGCAGCCCTGGTGCCCCGCCCGCGCCTGCATCTGATCCGCTTTCATGGGGTGCTGGCGCCTCACGCCAAACTGCGTGCCGCGATTGTGCCGATTCCCGCGCAGACGACAACCGGGCACGCTACCGATTGTGAGCACGCGCATGGGGCGTCAGCGCGCATGAGTTGGGCGCGGTTGTTGAAGCGTGTGTTCGACATTGATGTTGAGCGTTGCGTGTGTGGCGGCAAGCTCAAGATCATCGCTGCGATCGAAGAGCCCGCGGTGATTGAGCGCATTCTCACGCATCTGGGGTTGTCGGCCCAGCCGCCGCCACGGACGCCGGCGCGGCGGTTCGATCTTTTTCAGGCGGCTTGATTCGCAAACCCGGACTGGTCTTGGCCAGAGCCGATGGGTGGGCTCGGCTTGCGCGCGTGCCAGCGTGCGAATTGAGGGAACTCGGACGCTGCGAAGGGCAAGATTCCGGGGAAATCAGCGGGGCTTGCGCGAATTTACACGCGTTTGGAATTTCCTATCGGCTATCCGCGTTTGAGGTTACGGTAAAAGTTCTCGTGCGTACCAACCAGCAGCAATACGCGGGATGCAGAGTCGTATTCGTAGGCCAATAGAAACAGTTGCTTCACGCAGTCGAACTTGTAAACGTAAACACCGGAGAGGTCGCCCTTCTTAGTCTCGCCGATGGTCGGATCCCGAACAATATCGGCTACAGCCCGATCGACTGCGTCTTTCTGGTTGTTGTGCAGTTTCTTGTATGCGCGCAGAAATGCGTTGGTTTGTTGAACGCGAACTTCAGCCACGTAACTGCCCGGGCTTAAAGGCCGTGAGTTGCGTGCGATCTTCCGCTCTGGCGATCAGCAATTCCCTGACGAATTCAATCGGCAGATCGGGATTGTCTAGTGCAGCCTTGCCGACCTTGGCCCAGAATTCGAGTTGACCTGCAATGGTGCGGCATTCGCCTTTCGAGGCGGATTTCGCTTGTTCGTACAGTTCGTCATCAATGCGGACAGGCATGCTCATGTTTTTCTCCAGTTTGCTACACTTGTAGTGAATGGTAGCAAATTGTAGAACTAAGGGCAAAACTCGACACGGCGAACTCACCGTCCGCCTGGAGAATATTCCGGGGAAAATCTCTCGCTTGACTGCAAACGGCCGTCACTGCTGCGGGATCTTCGCCTCGCGCACCATCGCCGCGTAGCGCTTCATCTCGGCCTG
>PLYS01000316.1 GCA_003153455.1 Betaproteobacteria bacterium
GGTAACAAGCGAAGCCAACGTGCTCGCGCGTCAGTGCATCAGGCGGAGCGGAAAGAGCGTGATCGCTGGAATATAGGTGATGAGCGCGAGCGCGATCAGATAGATGACGAGGAATGGCACGATCCCGCGGTATAGCTGCGGCAAAGGTATGCCGAAGAGCGCATGCGTGGCGAAGATATTGAGGCCGAACGGCGGCATGAACAGGCCAATGGCGAGGTTCACCGTCACGATGATGCCGAAGTGAATCTGGTCAACGCCCGCCTGCTGCATCATCGGCGCCAGCAGCGGCGTCAGGATCAAGATCGCCGCTGGCGGTTCGAGCACGCTGCCGAAGAACAGCAGCACGACATTGATAGTCAGCAGAATAAGCCAAGTTTGCAGGTGCTGATCCGCGATCAAGCCGACGAGCTTGGCCGGAAATCCGCTCGTCGTCACCAGCCAGGAATAGGCGCTCGCGGCGGCAACGATAATCAGGATTTGCGAGATCAGCAGGGCCGAATCGAGCGCGGTTTGCCAGATATCTTGCCAGGAAAGCTCGTGATAGATGAAGTGCGCGACGAAAATTGCGTAGATGCAGGCAATTCCCGCGGCTTCCGTCGGCGTGAAGATGCCGCCGTAAATGCCGCCAAGAACCACGACCGGAGCAAACAGGGACCACACCGCCTCGCGCGTGGTGGCCCAGATGTTCTCCCAGCGCATTCCGTCCGTGAGCGGAATAACTTTGATCCGGGCGTAGACGAGCAGATAAACCGAAATCAACGCACCAATGAGCAGGCCGGGTACGATCCCGGCCAGGAACAGCATCGGCACGGATTGTTGCGCGGCAATGCCATAAATGATCATCGGGATAGACGGAGGAATGATGACCGCGATCGAACCGCAGGAGGCGATCAGGCTGCCGGCGAAGGCCGAGTCATAACCTCTGCCTTTCAGCGCCGGCACCATCAGGCGTCCAATCGCCGCGACGCAGCCAACGCTCGATCCCGACATCGCGCCGAATAGCTCCGAGGAGGCGATGGTCGCCAGCGCGAGCGATCCGCGCACGCCGCCGATGATGGAGAGCGCCCACTCCACCAGGCGCCGCGCCAATCCGCCACGCCCCATGATCTCACCCGCGAAAATAAACAGCGGAATGGCCAGCAGCGGGAAGTTGTCGAGGCCGCCAAACATCGCGATATGCACCGCGTCGATCGGAGCCGACCCAGTCGCCAGCAGACCCGCGCCGGCCGCCGCAATGAGCGCCACGTAAATCGGAGTACCGAGAGCGAGAAGGACGATTGGCAGCAGGATCAGCGTCAGGACGGCCATGCGATGTCCTAGCTGCTTTGATTAGGCGAATTGGCATCTGGGCGAGAAACGGGCGCCAGCAGGCGAGCCGCCATCATCAAAATGACCAAGAGGAGTCCCGATGCAAAAGCGCTGTGCGGGACCCACATCGGCAAGTGAAGGGCATCGCTGCGCTGGTCAAAATTGAACATCAACAACGCCGTTCTGCCGCTCACAAGAAAGAGCGAAAACACGATGGCGATCGAGATCAAGTTTGCAATGGCCCGCAAGATGCGGTGCAGGCGGCCAGTGGTAAGATTGACAAAGGCGTCAATGCAAATGTCCACCTGGCGCCAGGCGACCGCGATCGCCCCCCAGAAAATGCCGGCGATCATGATGTAGAGCATCGCCTCTTCCGCCCAAGAAAACGGCGAGCGGAACACATAGCGTGCTACCACATTGGCGCCATTGATGGCGACGATCAGTATGAGGCCCGCGGCCGCGATCAAAAGGCCGAAGCCGGAGATACGGTTGCCGAACCCGACGAGAAATCCCCTCACGCCGCGTGCTCCCCGTTCAACGGATGATATTGTTTCTCATCTCGTGTTGAGAGGAGAGGAAGAGATCATTTCACGGTCGCGGCCAGCGACTTGATCTTGTCGTAGAAGGTTTTGAGCCCGGCATCCTTGACGAGCAGCGGCTGAATAGACGCGTCCACGCGCTTCTGGGCTTCGGCTTGCTCGGCGGGAGCCAGCGCGGCGATCTTGCCACCATTCTTGATCCAGTTTTCACGATCGGACTGAATGCGCGCGACTTGCCATTTGTGCAAATCGGATTCGATCTTGGCACCGGTCTCTCTCACAGCTTTCTGCAGATCGGGCGGTAACTTATCGAGCCAGACCTTGCTGATCTGCGCCACCGAAATCAGCGCCCAAAGCCTGGTATCGAGCAAATAGGGCGCGGTGTCGTAATAGCGAAAGGCGTTGAACACGCCGATCACAGCAGTCACGCCATCGATTGCGCCCTGCTGCAGCGCGGGCAACGTCTCCGGCAGCGCCATTGGAATGGTGGAGGCGCCGAGCGCCTTCACCTCCGCCTGCTCGGCGTCCGAGGCAAGAACGCGGATGCGCTTGCCGGCAAAATCGGCAAGCGTCGTCATCGGCACCTTGGTGTTGATCATCTGCAGGTCGTAGGGCATCAATCCCACGGTCACGAATCCGCGCCCCTCGCCGATGGCGTAGATGGTTTGCCGGGCCTCGGGCAGATCGAGCACGCGTCGAGCATGATTCACATCATTAAATAGCCCGGTCATGGCGAGCCCCTGGTAGCGGGAATCCGCGCCGGCATAGAATTCAGCCGGCGCAATCAATCCCTCGACTGTTCCAAGGCGGAGGCCTTCCAGCATGCGATTAAACGCGCCGAGTTGGCTGGCGGGATAAATTTCAACTTTGATCTTGCCGTTGGTGGCCTTCTCCAGTTCCGTTTTGAAGACCTTCATGTATTCATGCTGTATATCGTTGATCGTCGGCGTTCCGAACTTCAGCACGAAGTCCTGCGCGCGCGCTGGCGCAGCAGAAAACGCGAAAGCGGCCGCCAGAAAGAGTGTGGTGATGAGCTGCCTAGATTTCTGGAAAGTTGCAGTTTGATGAAATGACATATGGCGTCTCCCTTAAAGCCGTTTCAAAAATTCATGCTGACCATCATTCAGGGTCGGCGTTCCGAGCTTCATGAGAATGGGCTCCGCCGCGGCGGTAAAGGAGCACAACGTCGTTGCAGAAAAAAACGCTGATTGCGAGCAGCGCAGCTTGGCTGCGACGGCATTTCATTGAATTCCCCCCCGTCGTTGTTCTTATTGCCCGAAGGCCGCCTGGAGCTGTGCAGACCAGGCGCCGACGCACGACAATATTTTCTGCCCAAACTCCAAAATGCTGGACGCCATTCCTATAATAGCATTATCGTACAATATAACAAGATTTAGCATCGACCAAAGTTGAGACGCTGAGGGATCCGCTACTTTCGCTCTAAGATTTTATGGCTGCGTCTTGGCGCGGCGTTAGTCGCGCTGCGTTAACCAGGTCCTGGATCTAGTATTCAACATTGGCCATGGCTCGTGAAAGCCAGGAGAACGGGATGAGCTTGGAAAGGAAGCCGGTTGCCTTCGGGGATCTTCGCGGCTGGGTTGCGGCGCTGAAGGCTGCCGGCGAATTGCAAGAGATCAACGCTGAGGTCGACTGGAATATCGAGCTTGGCACCATCATGCGACTGGCGCAGGGAGCGGGAACGGGCCCAGCGCTGCTGTTCAACAACATCAAAGATTACCACAAGGCGGACAGCCGCTGCCGCCGGATCTTCGGCAATGGTCTGGCGAGCTACCGACGCGTCGCCATGATGTTGGGGCTCTCGCCCGATACGCACCCGCGTGACCTCGTGAAGATCGGCCGCAACGTTCTCAACGGCAGCATTCCGCCGAGGCTCGTCAAAACCGGGCCGGTGAAAGAGAACGTGATCATCG
>PLYS01000231.1 GCA_003153455.1 Betaproteobacteria bacterium
GTTCCGCCGCAGGCCATCTTCGCGATGATCCAGGCGGGCCATCAGGCTGACTACATCCTCCAGGCCGCCGTGCGCGCCATCAACGACGTCTACAGCTATTCCGGCGCGCCGGCGCGAGCGCGGAGCGAAGACCCCACGTTTCGCTTTGTGATCAACGCATTTCGGCGGATCCAACAGGCCGGAGCCTTGGGCGTGCGCATCGAAAAGCGTGGCGGCACGGAGGTAACGTTGATTTTCTTCAGGGAAAATACGAGCGACGAGGTGGCGAAGGACATCCGGCTGCTTAAGGAGGCACTGGGGCTCGGAGCGGACAGAAAGGAGATACGGCTCGATTTCGGCGCGCTGCGCCACAGCGATGATCAAATCGTTTTGCTCACGCGGTCCATGATGGAAATGCTGCTCGAGTTTTCCGCCGGTATCGAGGTGCCCCGGCAGCATCTCGTTGAAGGCCGCGCAAGAGCGGTACCGGAGTCGGTCGCGCTTGCGGCCCCGGGCGAAGGCCCGTTGGTGCGCATACACTCGAGCAGCGAGCCGCCATCAGACGCCTACGCTGCCGTGCGCTACCGGAATTACTGGTTCTGGATCGACGACCTCGATCCAGTTTCGAAGCGTGCCTTCACCTTCCTGCGCATATTCTCTTCGATCGCCGAGACGGGCACCGTGCCGCAGGTCCCGATCATCACGATACCCGCGAATTGAATCATTTTTGCTGGGCCTGAAAAATCTCTTCGGCTACCGACAGCGCGTTGCGGCTGCGGAAGGCGAGATCGCCGTAGCTTTCCAGGTAAGCGAAGCGGGACTGACCGAGATTCTGGCTGGCCTCTACGGGATCGAACGCGCCCTCGGCGAAGTGCCGGGTCACGGCTCCGCGCAGAAACACCAGCGAAACGGGTGCCGTCGAACTTTTCCTTGAGCAGCGACTAGGCCGCTTCTGCCTGGTTTGCGCCGCGCTCGCGCATGTCGCGCACAGCGGCCTCTGCGGCAACGATGCTCGCCCCTTGGCGTTTGAAATAGTCGTTGCCGAACCAGCGATGATCCTGCCCGCCGGTGTTGACGGCGTAGATCACGGGCTTGGTTGTCACCTGCCGGATCGCGGCGTGGATCGCCTGCGCGTTTGCAAGGCTGCCGCCGGTATCGATCACGACGACGCCCTCGGCCGTGACGATGAAGCCGGACGTCATATGATCGAAATCATACGCACTTTCGCTGCATACGCGGAAAATTCTTCCTGTGAAATTCCTCTTAGGAACAGTGATGAGCAATATTTTCGAGTTTGGCGAGCAGTTTGACGGTTACGGCGTTCGAGTAATCAATGAACGTGCGGTCCGAGCCAGCGCAGGCATCCTGTTCTTTCTGGCTATCATCTCCTTCATGAACGCTTGGTTGACAGGAAACTTTCAACCCACCCGGGTATTTGTGGTCGGGTTTCTGATTGATTTCACCATCCGCATCTTCATCAACCCACGCTACGCCCCCAGTCTGATCTTGGGACAATGGATCGTCCGAAAACAGCAGCCCGAGTACGTGGGCGCGCCCCAAAAACGCTTTGCCTGGGCGATAGGCTTTGTGCTGGCACTGACCATGTGGTACCTGGTGGTGCTCAATAACGTGATTGGCCCCATCAACCTGATCGTTTGTACCCTCTGCCTGATATTGCTGTTTTTCGAGACAGCCTTTGGCATCTGCATCGGCTGCAAGCTTTACAACGTGTTCAATACGGAAAAAGCCCAGCTCTGCCCAGGTGGCGTGTGTGAAGTCGAGCCTGCGACTGGCCTTGGCGTCAACCTCGCGCAGATCGCCATTGTGGCGCTGTTCGCAGTGCTGGTGGGCGGTATCGCCCAATGGGTCTACAGCACAGGTTCGCAAAACCCGCGTCAAGCCCAACTGGCCAACATATCCACGCCCACTACCCTCATCGACCCTGCAGAGGCCGAGCGCTGCAAGGTCCCCGACTTTGCCAAGGCCTTGGGCCATGAAGAAAAGTGGAAACTACACAACAACTGCAAGTAACCCCACGGGCCAGTCAAATCGATTTCTGATTTTTCGTGCTTTTAGTTTGAGTATCTGGTTATTATCAAGAACGTCAGCGCTTAACGTCGCCCGGATGTCTTTTAATAAAGTAACTCCTTTCGAATTGGCGTACATCAGCGCAGCGACTTCGGGAAATTGCGGTAACTGTCCAGCCGGTACCATTTTGGATATTGTTGGGCTGAATTGCGGCTTTTGCGCTACTTCAGCCGATAACCGGCATGGCAGAACTAGCCGTAACTTTCGCCGCATCATTGCACTAACTTCCAATGATATCGCTACAGCCTGGCTACAAAGAGGATGACGAGTCATCGCTTGACCGCGTCATTACCTGCCGAAACTGTGGCGCGCCGGCGCCGGGGAAGTTTTGCCCGGAATGCGGTCAGGAGACGGTCACGGAACCGCGGACCGTTGCGGAATTCTTTCACGAATTGATCGCTCAATACGTAGCGCGCGAGGGCCAGCTCTGGCAAACGCTGTCGAAGCTCTTCTTCGCGCCTGGCGCACTTACGGCCGAGTACATAGCCGGGCGGCGGGCGCGCTACCTGCGGCCGTTGCAGCTTTATCTGATAGCCAGCGTAATCGTCTTCGGGGCCGTGCAGTTCTTCGGCTTGAACCTTGGCTTGCGGTTGTACGGAGACCACGGTGTTCACCTCCTGCGGAGCTCACGACTATCCGGTGGTGAAGACCATGGCTACGGCTTGGGACTGACGCCGGTGCAGATCATCCTGGATCACTTCGATACCCCCGGCGTCCGCCGTTTCGGGGCAATGTCACCTGAAGATCGATTCACGTTCCTGCGAGCACGAAGGGCCCAATACGTGTCCTACTTCGTGCTATTCCTGGTGCCGATCTACGCACTGACTCTTGGACTGTTTTACCGCAACCGACGGCGACGTTACGCTGAGCACCTGACATTCGGCTTGCACTGCCAATCCTTCCTGCTCTTCATCCTGCTGATCGAGGCGAAACTGCCCGCAATCCTCGCCGACGCACTGTCCTTTTGGGTGATCGCATATTTCACAATCGCGCTAAAGCGCGTTTACGGTGGAACGTGGGTTGAAACACTGGGCCGCGGGATAGCCATATTGCCCCTGTACTTCGTGATCTTTTTCGTTGCGAATCTCTTGCTGGTTTTTGCCCTTTTAGCGCTTTAGCATGCCAGGTTCCAAATTAGCAACTGAAGCACACGTATGGAGATTCCGAGCCCATGGCGATTCGACATAAAATCCCGCGGCCCCGATCATCTAAGCACGCGGATTGACCCGAAAGTACGGTGATCTCGTTGCTGTCTGCCAGATTGACTTTGCGATTGGGCATGGTGACGAATTCTCATTTGCCGGAGCCGCGTTAACCTCACGCTTTGGCGGCAATTGGAATTACGCGCCGGGAATCACGTCTTCGCCAGTTGAAAAATCAGAAAATACTGCTCCGGCAGGAAGGCGTGCTCCTGGACCAGCGCGTAGCCGGCACCCTTCAACTCGGTTTTGACGCGATCGGGCGCGATACGCGCGCTCTTGGGCGGGCCATCCGGCGAGTCCATGCGAAAGTCGATGATCGCAATGCGCCCGCCGGGCTTGAGCGAGCCCTGCAGCTTCTTCAAATAGCGCGCGCGATCGGCGATATGGTGGAAGACATCCACCATGATGACCAGGTCCACTTTTTCTGGCAGGCGCGGATCGTCAGACGCACCCGTCACCGCGGTGATGTTTTTCAGCCCCTCGCGCTTTGCGCGCTCGGCAAGGTACTTCACCATGTCGGGCTCGATGTCCACGCCGTAAACCCGGCCCTTCGGCACGAAATGTGCAAATCGCACAGAGAAGTAGCCGGTGCCGGACCCGATATCCGCGACGACCGCATCGGGCTTGAGCGCCAGCGCCTGGATTACCTCATGAGGCTTTTGGGTGGCGTCGCGCTTGGGATCGTCGAATACCTGAGCCCAATTCTCCGCGCCGCCAAAGCTGTGTTCATGCGTGTGCGGAGACTGTGCCGCTGCGGGTGCTGCCGGCAATAGGGCGTAACTCAACGCAATAAGGAAAACCGGGACCAACGAAGTTCGAATCATCTCTCTATCTCCTGTTATTTGACGGTGTTGAGTAAACGGCCGATACCACAAGTATGCGCGTCCCGTTAGCGGTCAATGAACGTGGTCGGTTGAAGCCGGCGCCTGCGGTGCCGGAGTGGTGTTCTGGCCGGTTCCGGCACGCGGGCCGCGCGGCATCATCCCCACCATATTCGCCCTCGCACTGCGCATCATTGCGACCATGCCGTCCCGGGCCTTTTCGCTGACTTCCACGGCGTGTCCCTGCAGCGCGGCGACCACCGTCGGGTCATCGGACGTCTGCGTTACGACGGAGCCTTTCTCCGTCGTTTCGACCGCGGTCTTGATCTTGTCCTTGTTCTCGAACAACGTAGGAAGCGTGTGGCTGAACATATTGAATTCCTGTCCGGTGCTCAGCCGTTGCGTCATGCTTGCCACATGGGCCTTGATGGCTTGCGCCACCTGCGGGTCATCCGACTCGGTGACGGTTCTGATGCCGTTGGGCAGATTGGTCACCGCGCGCTTGATCCGGTCATTATTGACGAGCAGTTCGTGAACCAGGCGCATGTCAGCGAACGTTGCATCATCATGCTGCATGTTTCCGGCCATCGGGCCCATCCCGCGCATCATACCCGGTCCCATCCCGCCAGGCTGGGCCCAAGCAGCGGCGACTGCCAGACCGAGCCCTAACGACGTTACCACTCCCACTGCGATCTTACTTATGCGTTTCATAATCGACCTCCAGATAAATTGGTGGATATGCGATGGGGACGGGTTTCCCCGCCCCCATGCGGATTGACGATCGTGGCAATAAATATGTTATTTGGCGACCGGCCCGAAGTTCGGGCCAAAGCCTGCGCGCGGCCCGCGGGGTTCAGGCAGCGTGATGCCTTTCTCTTTGGCGCGCTTCTGCATCTCCGTGCGGGTTGCCTCGGCGAGCTTCTGGCGCTCTTCGGGCGTTGCGGCGTTGCGCATCTTGTTGATGGTCGCGGTCTGCTCTTCGGGCGTCATCAACTGCTGCCCGGCTATCGGCCCTGCAAAGCCCGGCCCCATCGCGCCGGGGCCCATGCCACCGCGCATTGCCATCGGTCCCATGCCACCCATCATGCCTGGGCCCATACCGGCACCCATGGGCCCGGGTTGTGCAATGGCAGTAGCAACTGCCAAGCCTAAGCTCATTGAAACAATCAAACCAACTGCGATTTTGTGCGTACGTTTCATGATCGATCTCCAGATAAGTTGTCGGATATGCTTCGGTCATCCATTTCGCCAGAGCTACTGCGTTTGCGCGAAAAGGCCACTTTCAGCGTGAGTGATTACAGCACGATGTTGTATATTGCCTATGTCAAACAAGACCATTTTTGTATCGCAGCCTGTCAGGCCGCCGTGTTGTTACACTGCGTTACCATTTTCCGCCATAGAAATCCGTTCGGACGGGTATATATCGGCCATGGTCAAGCGAGATCACATTCTGATTGCTGTTGATGATGCGGCGATTCGCGGCCTGCTGCGGGAGTATCATCGGCCGCTCTGGCCGGTGAGGACGCTGTGCCGGATGTTCGCCGTCGCGGCCGTCGCGCTCGTCACGGGCTGTGCGTCTGTCCGCTACGACGTCCCGCGCCCACCCTCTCACGCGATCGATCACCCTGAGGAGACTTTCCTCGGACGCACCTTCGCTTCGCAGCTCGCGGCATCGTCCGGCCAGTCCGGCTTTCATCTGCTCGTTTCCGGGCAAGACGCGTTTCTCGCACGGGCGGCCCTCGCGGAATCGGCGGAGCGCACGCTCGACCTTCAGTATTACATCGTCTCGGAGGACGCGACTGCCACGCTGCTGCTCTACCGGGCGTTACGCGCGGCGCGGCGCGGCGTGCGCGTGCGTTTGCTGATCGACGACATGTACGCGGCCGGCCGCGATTTTGATCTCGCCACCCTCGCGGCACATCCGAATGTCCAGGTACGAGTATTCAACCCCTTTCTGCACCGCGGTCCGCTGGGTATATTCCGGCTGCTCGAATACTTCGGCGACAGCACGCGCCTAAACCGGCGCATGCACAACAAGCTCTGGATCGTCGACAACGCGGCGGCCGTGATCGGCGGACGCAACCTCGGCGACGCTTACTTCGCGGCGCACGGAGAAAGCGATTTTGCGGACCTCGACGTGCTCGCTGCCGGCCCTGTTGTGGCGGAGGTCTCGCGCAGCTTCGACGAATACTGGAACAGCGAATGGGCGGTGCCGATCCAGGCGTTTCTGGGCGAACCGCCGGGAGCCGGGCAACTGGACCTGGTTTTTTCGGAGATGGCGGCGCGAGCCGAGCGTTTTCGCGAATCGGAATACGCCCGAACGCTGCGTGCGACGGATCTCGGGCGCCTGGTGCGCAGCGGACAGTTCCCTCTCATTCCGGCGCGCGCGACCGCCCTCTACGACGCGCCCGCCAAGCCCCAAGCAAAAGACGCGGAGCAACCGGGGCATATCTTTTCGGTCTTGCGCAACACTATCGAGTCGGCACAGCAGGAGGTGATTTTGATTTCGCCCTATTTCATTCCGAGCGAGCGCGGCATGGGGGTGCTGTGCGCCCTCGCCCGCCGCGGAGTGCGCGTGAGCGTGCTCACGAACTCTCTTGCGTCCACCGATGTTCCGGTCGTACACGCGGGCTACGCGCGGTATCGGCCCCGGCTGCTCGCGTGTGGCGTCGCGTTGCACGAACTGCGGTCGAGCGCCACGCGATCCGGCGGCGCGCGCCTGGGATTGTCCTCGGGCGCCAGCCTGCACACCAAGGCAGTGGTAGTGGACCGCAAAGTCGTGCTCGTCGGTTCCATGAATCTAGATCCACGGTCACGGCTGTCGAATTCCGAGATCTCCGTGTTGATCGAGAGCGCGGTGCTGGGCGAGCAGCTCGGCACGTTGTTCGAGGACTCCACGGCGCTCGATCAGGCGTTCCGCGTCGAGCTGGCCGAGCCCGGCAACGAGCATGCGCCGCTCGCCTGGACCGGCCGGGAAGAAGGCAATGTGGTGCGCTACACCAGCGAACCGCTGGCGAGTTTGTGGCGGCGCATCGTCTCCGGCTTGCTCGGTGCGCTGGCACCGGAGGAGCTGCTTTGACTGCCACGGTTACAGCTTCACCCACCGGCGTTTTAGCATATGGTAAGTAAGAACGCCGACGACAAAGGCCAGTCCGATATTCCAGATCGCGCATGCCGCTGTAACGATGGTCACAAAGCGGTCGTTCTCGCTTTTCCCGAAATCACAGGAACCCAACGCGAGCTGTGCGCCGGTCAGGAACAGAAT
>PLYS01000496.1 GCA_003153455.1 Betaproteobacteria bacterium
CGCCGGGGAAGTCAAGCAGCAGGCCAAGGAGGCAGTTGGCGCGGTGGAGAACGCCGCGAAGAAGGAGAAAGACGAATTCGTTGCCGCCGTGGAAAACGACATGCAGGAGATCAAGGCATAGATTAGCGATCTCAAAAGCAAGGCCACCAAGGCGACCGGCAAGGCAAAGGCCGCAATGGAGCAGCAGATAACCGCGCTGGAACAGGAATTGAAGGTTCCAGAATAGAAGCTGACGAACTTGAAATCCGCCACAGTCGAGAAATGGAAGGACCTGCAACAAGGCATGAGCACAGCGATCGATCACCTGAAGCAGTCCGACCAAAAGGCGCAGAAAGAATCGGCTTGACGTCCGCTGGTGCGGAAGCTGGAAGCCCCCACAAATTTACCGGAGAGCCCGCTATCCAAAGATCTGACGGAGCAGAATTCATCTGCAACGCAACCAAGAGGGGATTCATCATGCCAAAAGCAATCGCATTGAAACGGGCGCGCCGTGATTCGCGCGCTGGCAAGAAACCTTCCACGCAGGCCGGCGAGTTCATCCGCGAGGAGATGCATGCCCTGCACCAAGGCAGTGGCAACGTGCGTTCGCGCCAGCAGGCCATCGCCATCGGCCTGTCGGAAGCGCGCCGCGCCGGCATCAAGCTCGGGGTGCCGCAGAAGGGATCAAAAACCATTCGTCAGAAAGCCGCGCACGACACCGCCGTCGGCCAAGGCCAAGTCAAACCGGATGCCGCGCGATCCCGTGGCGCCAAAAAAGCCGCGCGCACGCGGGACAAGCGCTATGGTCGCAGCTGAGCGAGGTGGGTTGCGCGCGGAGGTGGGACCCTGCGGGCCTATTGATATGCCATTTGCACGCCAGCGCACAGACCGCGACCCACCCGGAGAAGATAATTGTGGCAGCAATGGGCAGCCGTTCAAAGAGGAGTTCGCCATGGCTAAATGCGACGCGTGCGGAAACGACTACGACAATTCCTTTCAGGTCGCGGCGCGAGGCAAGACCCATACGTTCGACAGCTTCGAATGCGCGATCCATACACTCGCGCCCACCTGCGTGGCGCTAGGCGATTTTGCCGTCGAAAGTTCGGAAATCCGGTCGGCTGCCCAGGCGCTTTCTGAAATATCGAGGCCGTCCTAGCCCACTACGCTGCCACGGCGATCGATTAGCGTCTAGTCCATTTATCTTGAATTTAAAGGAGAAAACATCATGACGATGCTTAAAGTGATCGAAGTCCTCGCCCAATCGAACAAGAGCTGGGAGGACGCCGCAAAACAGGCGGTCAAAGAGGCATCGAAGACGGTTCGCAACATCAAGTCGATCTATATCCATGACATGGAAGCGACGGTCGAGAACGGCAAGATTGCGAACTACCGGATCAACGCCAAGATCTCCTTTCTGCTCAAATGAAGCTGAGACGATCGGCGCATGCTCCGGGGACAGGAAGCGGTCGATCAGGCATCTGAGGCCCAGAGGAGCTTGGTTCAAGCGTTGCGCGATCCCGCCTGCTATCCGCACCGCGTCGGCAGTATATCGATCATCGAGACCCACATCTCGTTCATCGTCCTGACCGGAACCTTCGCCTACAAGATCAAGAAGTCGGTCGACCTCGGGTTTCCGCAGGACGCACTGGCCGACAGGGTGCTTGCCCGGGACGAGTTGACGTCGCGCCATATGGACGCGCTGGCCGCGCTGGTGGCGGAGTTTCACACCCGCTCGCACCGTTGCACGCCCAAGTTCCGCCAGGGTCATCGCTTCTTTCAATCACGGGCCAGGACTTCTCATATCGCCTCGCAGCTGCATCCGTGTTAATCCCGGTTCATCCTTGGTTGAAAAATGAAAACACTGCTGCGCTTTTTGTTTCGGCTGCTGTTCGGCTTCCGCGCCTACAACGAGGAAGTGTTGAAGACGCCGGGACCGGTGCTGTTGCTCCCCAATCACGTGTCGTGGCTCGATTGGTTGTTCCTGCTCGTCTGCATAGATAAGGATTGGAAGTGCGTCGTCTCCGAGCGTACGGCGCACACGTCGTGGCTGCACCGCAAGATCATGATCAACCGCCGCACGTTCCCGATCGACACCGATTCGCCTTACGCCGTGAAACACGTGGCGGAATTTTTGGCGCAAGGCGGCCGGCTCGCGCTCTTCCCTGAAGGACGGCTTTCCCGCACCGGCACGCTGATGAAACTGTTCGACGGCACCGGGTTTCTCCTGTGCAAGACGGGCGCGAAGGTCATCACATGCTACCTGCGCGGCGCGCACCGTCTGCCCGCGTCGCCGAATCCCAATCGGAAGGAATGGTTCCCGCGCATCACCGCGCACTTCAGCGATGCGCTTATCGCGCCGCATGTCGAGCACCTCAGCACCTCGCAAGCGCGCGCGCTGTTCACAAACTGGCTGCGCGATCAGATGGTGCGGCAGCAGTTCGAAATCGAGATGCAGTTCGGCCCGCAAACACTGGCCGAAGCTGTGGTCGAGGCCGCCGCGCGTTTTCCGGGACACGTCGTGTTGCAGGACGTGAATGCAGCGCTCACTTACAAGAAACTGCTCGTGAGCGCGGACTTGATGGCCCGACAACTCGACAACGCGTTGTCGAGAGACGCGAAGAGGGTGGGCGTCTTGCTGCCGAACGAGAACGCCACGCCGGTCGTGTTGCTGAGTCTGTGGACGCTCGACAAGGAGGCGGCGATTTTTAACTACTCCACAGGGCCGGCGATCATGCTTTCGTGCGCGCAACTCGCAGGTGTGAAGCAAATCATCACGTCACGCGCATTTCTCGAGCGCGCGAAGCTCGACGTGAGCGCTTTAAGCGAAGCAGGCATTGACTTCGTTGATCTCGAAGACATTCGCGCGCGAATCTCCGGCAGCGCAAAACTGCGCGCGTTATTGAAGCAAACTTTTTTGGCCGGACTGCCGTGCGCGCGGGTGGACACAAATTCAGCCGCCGTCGTTTTGTTCACGAGCGGTTCCGAAGGCGTGCCGAAAGGCGTTGAGCTGACGCACCACAACATTCTCGCGAACGTACGACAGATGCTCGCCGTGACCGACCTCACGGACAACGACCGGATCTTCAACGCCATGCCACTCTTCCACAGCTTCGCGCTAACGGTCGGAACGTTGCTGCCGCTCGTGCGCGGGTTGTTCGTGTTCATTTATCCATCGCCGTTGCACTACCGCGTGGTGCCAACGGTGTTTTACGACTCCGATTGCACCATCATGCTTGGCACCAACACATCCCTGAACGGTTACGCGCGCAAGGCCAACCCTTATGACTTCCGCAGCCTGCGCTACATGTTCTCTGCGGCGGAGAAGTTGCAGGAAACGACCGCAACGACGTGGGCACAACGTTTCGGTGTACGCGTCCTCGAAGGCTACGGCGCGACCGAATGCGCTGCGTGCGTAAGCGGGAACACGCCGCTGCAAGCAAAGTATGGCTCGGCGGGGCGGCTCATGCCGGGTATGGAATATAAACTCGAACGCGTCGAAGGCGTCGCGGAAGGCGGGCGATTGTTCGTGCGCGGTCCCAACGTGATGAAGGGCTATCTCAACGCGGACGCGAACGCGAAGTTCCAATCGCTCGGCGGCTGGTACGACACTGGCGATATCGTACGCGTGGATCAAGAAGGCTACTTGTTCATTCTAGGCCGGCTGAAGCGCTTCGCCAAAATCAGCGGTGAAATGGTGAGCCTCACTGCGGTCGAAGACGCGCTGGACAGGGCATTTCCGCATTACGGATTGCGTTGCCAGACAGCGGTGGTTTCTCGCCCTGACGAAGATAAAGGCGAGAAACTCATCGCGATTTCCAATGAAGCGAAGCTGACGCTCGACGAGGTACGCGCCGCGATCAAAGCGAAAGGTTTGCCTAACATCGCCGTCCCGCGCGAAGTGAAGTTCATCCACGAGATTCCCAAGCTCGGCACCGGCAAGGTGAACTATCGCGAACTGGATAAGATGATTTGACCCGAGCGCAGATCGCCGAGTCTACGAGTTGATGGAGAAGTGTCCGCACGGACTCGGCAGTCCGCGCTTCATCGGAGTGAACGAGTCCGAACGAATGTCCCTTGAGAAGATGGCATCCCGAACGCACGGTTCAGCTCGCCGCCGACGGTTCGGATCCCAACAGCGCGGCTTTGATCCTTGGTGAGGTCAGCCAGATTATCCGTCAGCATGCGCAGCAAGCGGCGGGCTTTATTCCGGCTGTGAGCGTGGAGCAGCGCGCCTGGTTCAACCCGAACCTGGACGATCGCTGGTTTTTTGTTCCGGGCATCATGGCCAACGTAATATTCATCTCCACCATGATGCTCACGGCCATGCTGGTGGTGCGCGAACGCGAAGCGGGCACACTGGAGCGGCTGATGGTCACGCCCGTGGGGCGCCTCGAGTTCCTGGTCGGCAAGATGATCCCTGTGACATGCGTTGGGTTGTTCGACGCGCTCATGATCGCCGCGGTCGCGGTCGCATGGTTCGGGGTACCCTTCCGAGGTCATCTATTGGAGCTGATCGCTGCGAGCCTGCTCTTGCTTGCCAGTACACAGGGGCTTGGGCTGCTCGTGTCAAGCTACGCCAAGACCCAGCAGCAGGCCATGCTTACGGCATCGTTTTTCATCATGCCAATGATGGTGCTGTCCGGGTTTGCTTTCCCGATCCTCAACATGCCACAAGGCATACAATGGTTGACTTGGCTCGATCCGTTGCGTTACTACCTGGTCATCATCCGCGATCTCTTCCTGAAGGGCAGCGGCGTCATCGAGCATCTCTTCGAGTACAGCACGATGGCATTGTTGGGTGTGGCCGCTCTTGCGCTGAGCGTGTTGCGTGTGCGTTAGCACGTGCCGTCACCGCGCCAACGGATGCCGTAGTGTCCAATAATTCAGCCGAGGCGTGCGGTAGACTCTTGGCATGGGTGCTGTGCCGCCGCCACTCTCGTCGTAATGTTGTAAGTGCGGACGAACCGTCTAATCCACTCGCGTGCAACGTCCGCGAAGTTGTTGCATCAGAACCAAATGCCCGTGCTTTTCAAGCTTTTCTTCATGGAGGTCGCTATGCCCCGTCTTATTGCCTGCGCCTTGGATTTTCTGTCCATCGGATTGATTTTATTGTTCGCAATCGGCCAATCTGCATTAGCGTCTGAACAGGGGGACAACGAGATGAACGGGCTGGCTAAGGCCAGCGGCTGTTACATCTGCCACAGCGTTGAGCCGGGGAGACCGGGGGCACAAGAAGTCCTACCGTACGGCCCGGCATGGAAAGATATTGCCAGCAAGCACAAAGGCCAGGCGGATGCGGTGGACCGGCTGACTCGGATCGTCCTGCAGGGCACGGGCTCCGGTCCCGGCGTTGGCCACTGGAAGGGCAAAGCG
>PLYS01000093.1 GCA_003153455.1 Betaproteobacteria bacterium
TGGATCATCAACGGTGTCAAGAACTTCATCAGCAACGCCTCGATCGCGAAGCTCATTGCCGTGCACGTCAGGACCGGGTCCGTGACGTCCGGCACGCTCGGCATGAGCACATTGCTGGTGCCGGGCGATGCGCCCGGACTCACGATACGGGAACACGACAAGGTCGGGCGCAGGCTCGGCTCCAACGGGGAAATGGTGTTCGAGGATTGCCGGGTGCNNGGCCAGCCGCGGGCCCAGGCGAGGAATCTCGGCATCGGCCGCGCTGCGTATGAGGCCGCGCTCGAGTATGCCAAGCTGCGGGTCCAGGGCGGCCGGCCCATCATCGAGCATCAGGCGGTGGGAATGACGCTCGCCAATATGGCGATCGGCCTGGAAACCGCACGCAGCCTGATCTGGCAGGCCGCCTGGGCTTCGGACCATCAGGAGGCCTATGCCGACGGCAGCCTGCCCGAGCTTCCGCTCCAGACCATTGCCAAGATTGTAACGTCCGAAACGGTGCAGCGGGTAACCCTCGAAGCGGCGCAGCTATTCGGCGGCATGGGGGTGATGCGCGAGCTGCCGATGCAGAAGTACTTCCGTGATGCGCTGTTATTGCTGCATTCCGAGAACTCTAACGACGTCGCGCGTCTGCGCATCGCCGAAGACCTGGCGGGTTATCGTCGACAAGGACCCATGGGCAGCAACCTACGCTGACCACCGAAGATAACATTCATGGAAGCAGCACTCGATTTCACCGGCAAGACGGTTCTGGTGACCGGTTCCGGCCGGAACATTGGCAAGGCGATCATCCTCGAGTTTGCCCAACGCGGCGCGAACGTGATCATCAACAGCCGCTCGAACGTCGAGGAGGCGGAAGGCGTCGCGAAGGAAGCGCAAGCGCTCGGTGCGAAGACGTTGGTCGTCATGGGCGAGGCGGCGAGTCTCGAAACGGTCGATGAAATGAAGCGGCGCGCCGAGGAGACCTTCGGGCGCGTTGACATTTACGTCAGCAACGCCGCCCGCCGCCTCTCGAAGACGTTTTTTGAAACGACCAACGAGGACTGGCACGCCTACCTCAACCAGCAACTGACGGCGTCGTGGTACCTCGCGAAGGCGTTTGTGCCAGGCATGAAGGAAGCGGGCTGGGGCCGCATCGTGCACGTGAACGGCAACGACGGTCTGCATGGCGGCTGGACGCGCATCCCCCACTCTACGGCGAAGGGCGGCCTGCGGACGCTTACGAAGTCGCTCGCGGGGGGTCTCAGCGAGTACGGGATTACCGTGAACGATCTCTACCCCGGCTTCGTCGACACCACGCGCGACCTGACGACGCACCCCGGCGGCCGCGAGGCGAGTCTCGCGCGCGCGATGCAAACGCCCCTCAAGCGCCAGTCCACTGTCGAGGAGCTGGCGTGGGGTTGCATCTTCCTGTGCTTGCCACGATCGGCGGCTATCACGGGCTCGGCGATCTACGTCGATGGCGGCGCGAGCATGACCGGATAGCGTCGCGTGATGTTGTGCTGCTCGGCGGCCTCTCCAGCGAAGCCGGAGGCTTTAGTTTGTGAGCCGCTTAAAGCGGCTTGATTGAAACGCTAACGCGGCCCCGGTTTCAGGGGTCACCTTATTGTTGTCCGACGATCACCTAAGCTGGAACGGCTCCAGTCATCGATCCTTAGCTTCCTGTTTGCGGACATATTTCCAGATCAATCCGTCGTCTCGCTCCACCGTGGACACGAAGTATTCTTTCGCCAGAAAAACGATTCGATTTGAGTTAGGTTTTTGTTGGGGCAATTCGTGAGCTGGCTATTTACGAACTTGACACTTGTAAAGTAATATCGTAATGTTCAACCCATTACGATCGAACGGTTGCGGCGGAACNNGGAACAAAGGAGAGTTTGAATGGAATATCGCAAAAACGAAGCGAAGGAATGGGCCAAGGAAAAGTTGAAGGGTGTTTGGATGGCGACCAACACACCGTTCACGCCGGACTTTCAGGTTGACTGGGAGGGCTGCCGACGTAACATTCGGCATTGCATCGACAACCTTCAGATCAAAGGTAATTTCCATGCCGGGATGGTGGGGGAAACATTTCACCAGACGATTGCCGAGCGCAAGCAACATCTGAAGATTGCTGTTGAGGAATCCAAGGGTAAGATGTTCACTCTCTCGGCTCCGCATTGCGAGACGCCGCTGGTCACACTGGAGCTGGTGAAATATGCTGAAGAGATCGGCGCTGAGCTGACGGGCCCGATGAATCCCAGGTTTTATCGGGAAACAATGACAGAGGAAGGTGTCTTTCAGTATTACAAATGGATTGCGGATCAGGTCAACATTGCCATCTTTCCCTTAAACCAGCTGGAACATGGCTATTTGATGAGTCCCCAGCTGATATGTCGGCTTGCTAACGAAATACCGAATTTTGTTGGCATAAAAAACATCGCGCCTCTAGAGCATACGAGGATGGTTAGAATCTTGTGTGGTGACAAGATTATCGTCAGTGATGCCGAGGAGGAGCACTGGCTTACCAATTTGACTGTTCATGGTCAGCAAGCTTATATATCATCGTCTCATTCCTTTCTTTTTCAGAGTAAGAAGCTAAAGCTCATCAACGAGTATACTGATCTGGCAATGAAAGGCGAGATCGCGAAGGCCTGGGAGGTTTCCAAGCGGGTTGAGCCGATGAGGAGGGCATTAACAAGAGTAACTCCTCCGCACAAGAGAGAGGCCACCCATAAGTACTGGGCGCATTGTCTGGGGATGGCTGGCGGTGAAGGGCGAGTAAGGCCGCCGTATCAGCAACTGACAGAGCCAGAGAAGGAGGCCATAAAGGCTGCGGTGCAGAGTACAGGATTGATATAAGTGAGAATGTAAGTCACCCACTCGATTTCCTGAAGAGCAGTGTATGAAGATCAGTGTACTCCGCCATGGTGCGCGGGAGATAGGCGGCAGCTCTGGCTTAATGGCAAGCGCAAACATGCGGCACCTGGGCCTTGCTTACTGTGCGACCCGCCGAGTGGGCGTGGCGTTCATTGTCGCCATTGCCGCGTTGCCGACCGCGGCTGATGCGCAGCCCATCGGCTATCCGTCCAAACCGATCCGCGTGATCGTGCCCTTTCCGGCCGGCAGCCCCGTCGATCTTCCCGCGCGCTTGATCGCGCAGCGGCTCGTCGAAACGATGGGCCAGCAGATCGTGATCGACAACCGAGGCGGCGCGAGCGCAAGGATTGGCACCGAGGCCGTCGCCAAGGCACCGCGCGACGGCTACACGCTGCTGTTCAACAACAATTCTCACACCGCGAATGTGTCCCAGTTCAGGAAGTTGCCATACGACACGGTGGTTGACTTCGCCCCGATCACGCAGGTTGACTCGACAGCCGGGAATCTGCTTGTCATTCACCCGTCGGTTCCGGCGCATTCGGTCAAGGAGTTGATCGCGCTCGCCAAGGCACGTCCGGGCGAGCTCAACTACGCCACTGCCGGCGTCGGCAGCCCCCAGCATATTGCCGCCGCGTTGTTCGCCGCGATGGCTGGCATCAAGCTCGTGCACGTGCCCTACAAGGGCAACGTGGCGGCGCTTACCGACGTAATCGGCGGGCGTGCCGAGGTGATGGTTGTATTTCCGCCGGCTGCGCTATCGTTCATCAAAGAAGGGCGCTTGCGCGTGCTCGGCATCACGGGTCCGCGCAGAACGCCGATGCTGCCCGACGTGCCGACGGTCCACGAAGCGGGAGTGACCGGCTACGACGTTGTCAGCTGGCACGGCATGTGGTTCCCGGCTGGAGTGCCAGTCGAAATCGTGCGCCGCGTGCGCGCCGAGGTCGTGAAAGCGCTCGCCGTGCCGGAGGTGATGAAACAATTAGAGGAGAACTTTCTCTTTCGGGTCGGCAGCTCACCGGAGGAGTTCGCCGAATTTATTCGCAAGGACATCGCGTTGCAGGCGAGCATCGTGAAGACGATCGGCCTCGAGCCGGAGTGAGGGCATAATAGCTGTTTTTTCAAAAGGGGCATTGCTGTGCGTTGCCAGGAAACCGAAGAACATAAGAGCTTGGTGTGTGCAATCCGGACGGAGTTTCTGGTCCAACGCGGGTGCGCACACGAGTTTGAAGCGCTCTGGTTAGAAATACGAGGAATGCTGGCGGCGGCTCCAGGCTTCCGCGACGAAGTTCTCCTGAATTGCCTAGGATACCCTGGCAAGTACGTAGCTATTTCCAAGTGGGAAGACCGAAAAGCTTTTGCGACCTTTTATCGCAGTCCAGCTTTCGGAAAAACAGCGCGTTCCGGAGACGGCCTTTATAGAATTAGCCGTCCGGAGGAAGCCTACGAGGTGGCCCTCACCGTGGGACAGCCGCCTACCAAGCTGGGCGGCTGGAGGCAACTCGTGGAATGGGATATCAAACCAGGGGCGGCGGCGGCATTCGAGGCGAGCCGCAAGACCCTTTTTGATCTCCGGCAACGCCATGGCGGTATCTTTATGAGCCAGCTCTGTCGCTTCTTGGGAAACTCATCTCGCTATTTTGTGATGCAGGCTTATGAAAACAGGGATGCGGAAAGAGCGGGCCTGACCATACCCGAAATTCAGGAGTTTTTCGCGGCCCACCCAGCGACTGAATACGTGAGCCACTGGCCAACGGGAGAGTACTACACGGCGACTCAAGTAGCCGGGCCGGCCGCCTGAGATCGGAGGAGGAAATCATGGCCAGGATCCAACTTACCCTCATCGGCGGGCCACACGAATGGGTCAGACCTCTCTTCGATGGGACCGTGCAGCCGGAAGGTATGGACCTGATCGTGACGCGCTCGCCTCCGCCCGAGGCCATGCGGCGGCAGTTAAGTACATGGGAATTCGACATCTCTGAGATGGCCTTCGGTGCGTACCTGGTGGCCAGAGCGAAGGGCGCCGATATAGTGGCGATCCCCGCTTTCCCTATGCGGGGGTTCTTCCATACCAATTTCGCATGCCACGTGGATGCCAACATCAATCACCCGGGCGATCTCGCCAATAAACGCGTGGGTATCGCCGAATATGTCCAGTCTGCGTGCCTCTGGGCTCGAGGGATTCTCCAACACGATTTTGGGATGGATCCCTATCATGTGCAGTGGTATGCAGAGCGCAGCGGCGCGGAGAGCACGGGCACAGTGCTTGGTTTCGTGCCCCCCAAAGGAATCGCCCTCCAGCAAATCCCTGCCGGGAAAAACCTGGTTTCCATGCTGGTCACGCGTGAGCTAGACGCAGCCATGGTGGGCAGGATCCCTCAAACGACAACCGGTAAGGAATCTGGGAGCAATGTACGGCCTATGTTCCCTGACCTCATTGCGGAAGGGAAACGCTTTTTCGATCGGCACGGGTACATCCCGGCGAACCACACCTATGTGATCCGGGGTGAAGTCCTTCGCAAGTACCCCGGGGTAGCCGTCAACCTTTACTATGCCTTCCAAGAGGCCAAGGCCGTGGTCCAGCAGTCGCTGCCGCAGCGCATCCCTTCCGGCTTGGTATTCGGGGCCGAACACTTGGCCCGGGAACGGGAGATCTTTGGCGACGACCCCTTTCGCTACGGTGTGGCGCCGAATCGAGAGATGCTGGAAACGGTGGTCCAGTTCTCGCAGGAGCAGGGGCTGATTCACGAGAGGCCAACGATCGAACAGCTCTTTGCAGTCGGCACCGCCGAACTCGGATAACGGCAACGACCGAACACGGCCACTACCCATTCCCCGGAGGCGATCGTGAGCAAATTCGTCGACTGCGCTGCTGTTACGCTTGCCCTGCTGATCTTCGCCGCAGGCGGCGCGAACGCACAGCAGAAGTATCCGACCAAACCGATCCGGTTGATCGTCCCCATGGCTGCCGGTGGAGGCGTGGACGGTCTGGCGCGCGTCATCGCGCAACAGATATCCGAGTCACTGGGGCAGCCGATAGTGGTGGACAACCGGACCGGAGGCGGTGGCACCATCGGGATCGGGACGGCGGTTCGCGCCAGTCCCGACGGGTACACGCTCATCATGGTCAACGCCAGCTACGGCGCCAACCCCGCGCTCTACAAGCTGCCGTACGATTCGGTAACCGACATCCAACCGATCATCCAGCTCGGGAAATCGGGCCTCCTCATGTCGTTGCACCCGTCGGTGCCAAGCAAGAGCGTCAACGAGTTCATCGCCTACGCAAAGGCCAATCCCGGCAAGCTTAACTATTCATCGGCCGGCACTGGTACTCTCGGACACCTTGCGGGCGAACTTTTCAAGCTGGAAACCAAAGTGGATTTCACTCACGTTCCGTACAAAGGTGCTGCCCCCGCGTTGACCGCGCAAATCGGCGGGGAAGTACAGCTTAGCTTTAGCAGCATAGCGGCGACCATCCCACACGTGAAGGCGGGACGGTTACGCGCCATTGGCGTCACCACCGCGACGCGCTCGGGAGCACTGCCGGATGTGCCGACCGTGGGTGAAACGGTGCCCGGCTTCGAGGTAGATTTTTGGTACGGCATCTGGGGACCGAAGGACTTGCCCAAGGAAATCGTCGCGCGGTGGAACAGAGAAGTCGGAAAAGTGGTGCAGACCGACGAGATGAGAAACCGAATGGCGCGAGAAGGAGTAGAACCAGCTGGCGGTTCGCCGGAACAATTCTTTAATACCGTAAAGCGCGACGTGGAAAAGTGGAAGAAAGTGGTTGAAGAGGCGAACATCTCGCTCGCACAATGATCCTCGCCGCGTGAACGAGGATTCCCGGCCTCACGGTGGACATTTTCGGTCGGGGAAGCGGGGAAAGACTCCTGGATTGACATCCATATTGCGCGGCTGCACGATGCGTGAAATGGCGCGCCGGTCCGCGCGCGCTAGCACTGCCTTCGATACGATCGGAACCTACGAACGTCTTGGCAGCCTCTCAGGACTTTTTACTTTAGCGGCTGCCACACCGAAAATGCGCTTACCGATGCGTCGGAGAAACGCGTACCACTTTCTTTGAAACCGTAAGTCGGTAGGGGCATATCCGGTGACCAGCCGAGTAATCTGGCCAAATGCCATTGGGTACGTGGAAAGAGAGAATATCGCAAGCTGCATTAGTTTGAAATCCAAATCCTTCGGAAGTCGCCCTGCATCTTGCATTAGCTTCAGCGTCTTCGCGTGATTAGCTATGCGGTGCTGACGTGTCTTATACCCCGGCAAATCATCTCCATGCCCACTCGCGGCCTCCCATGTCAAGAATCGAATGTAATCTGCATAGCCGGATCTCCTTTTGAAACGCTCCGCTATCAGATCGGCAGTCATGCGCGGTACCGTCTCCTGAAAATCCAACATAGGTCCAAACTTTACGTTGAGTACCTCTTGGAACAAGTTGTCTTTGCTTCGGAAATGGTGATGGATTAGTTGTTTGCTGACCCGCGCACGTTGAGCAATATCGAATAGTGTCGCTCCGTCAAATCCTTTTTGGACAAATTCTTTTGCAGCAGCGTCTAATATTCGCTGTTTCGTGCGTTCTGGGTCTCTAATTGTTCCCAAGGAATGCCTCACTTTCTAGAAGTGACATCAGAGAAAGCACATGCAATAGTTCAACTTGAACCATTCTTGGATCAAGGCTCCACCCTTTGTCAGACTCTTCCCTTGATATTCTTGCTTTACCCATTCCGGAACAATTCCTTGATATTCACATAATGCCGCCTTTGAGCCGCGCTGCCAGGAGACCACAGGAAACGGCGCGCTGTCCCCAGCGGCGGCTCGAAAGGCTCGTTCAAGTATGCTGCTTCACGGCGGAGATTCTTTCCCGCAATTGTAGTCCCCTGTCTGCGCTCGGTAGAGCCGAGCCGAGAGTCTAGCCTTACCCGCCCGTTTCTGTTATCTTTTCTCGGCACGTCGCGCGTGACATTCCCACCTGCTGGCCAAGGAGAGTTTCCATGATGACAGATTGGCGTCAGAAATCAATGAGCCCTCTCGCTCTGATCGGTAGCTGTCCAGTTTGTCTGTAATGATCGCGCGCGGGATGTAATGCACATCCTTTAGGGAATCTCTGAATTTCCATTGTTTGGTGTGTTGATGAAAGCGCTAAGAGTAAGAACGGGATCGATAATCGCCGTTTCGGGTATAGGCGAACCCGAGTTCGCCATCCCTTGCGGTCTTATTTGACCGGTTATGCACTTCATGGACGCACCTACCCTATGTGCTCATTAACTGCCCTCGCACCCGGAACACATTCGCCAGCGCGAACAGCGTGTACATCTGCGCAATGTTCGTCTTGATTCCCCCGGTCGCGTACCTTTGTATGTCCCCACAAGCGCTTGACTACCAGGAACGGATGCTCGACCGTGGCACGCACTCGCGATAGACGCCGGTTGCGCGCTCGCTGCGCCTTGGTCAGCGGCTTGCTTTTCGTTGCCCGCTGGTTGACATTGAACGCAAGCCCGTTGGCCTCGGCCTGCGCCTTGAGTTCCTTGGAGTGGTAAGCCGAATCGCCATGCAAACTCTCCTCGCCACCGTGCAGCAATTCGCCCAGCACGTTGACATCCGCCACGTTCGCCGCCGTGCCCACTACCGTGTGTACCAGCCCAGAGTCGGTATCCGTCTCGGTGTGCACTTTCATGCCGAAGTACCATTGCTTGCCCTTGCGGGTCTGGTGCATCTGCGGGTCGCGCTTTTTCTTGGCGTTCTTCGTCGAAGACGGTGCATTGATTATGGTCGCATCAACGATCGTGCCCTTGCCCACCAACAGCCCACGCTCGCACAGATGAGTGTTGATCTCTGTCAGCAACAACTCGGTGAGCTTTTGCTTTTCCAGCAGCCGGCGAAAGTTCAGGATCGAAGTTTCGTCCGGAATAACGTCGGCGTCTGTGCTCACGCCCGCGAACTGGCGCATCGTAATCGAGTCGTAGAGCGCTTCCTCGGCTCCCGGATCGGACAGGTTGTACCACTGCTGCAGGCAGTAGATAAGGCACGAGCGGGTTCGGTGAGCATGCGCTTCCCGGAAGGATCTGTCATGGCGTCATCTACCCATTCGCGGGTGCTAATCCAGTTCGATGTTGCTCACGCGCGCGACTTTGCCACATTTCTTCATACTATTCTCGCTTAGCCAACTTTGACGAGGGCGGCCGAAAAGCTGTCCCATGAGGTAGCATTGTGCGCCGTTGATTGAACACCCTCAATCCAGCCAAATCGTTGCAAATGACCGGTCTTGGTGCTGGCTGGTTCTGCCAGTTGCTGCCGCGGCGGTCAGACACGTTGGTCTACGCCCGCCAAGGCCGAATTCAAAGTGACAGATCCAGTGCCGTGCGACACCTGATCAGAAAAGTTCAACTTTTCGAAGACCCGATCACGGAGTCGCACCATATTTCTTGACGAAATGTTGCAGATTTGAAACACTCGCGCTTAACGACAGCACGAAAGACCAGTGCGCGAGGAAAGCATGCATCGTCAGCTCGTTGCCATGTTTGCGTGGCTTGCGTTTGTTGCGGCGAGCAGTGCTTGTGCCCAAGCCTATCCGAACCGCCCGATTCGTTTTGTAGTGTCGGTCGCTCCCGGCGGTACCCAGGATGCGGTCGCGAGAATGATGGCGAATCAGATGTCCGGGCAGATCGGACAGTCGATCATCGTCGATAACCGGGGCGGGGCAACCGGCATCATCGGTTGCGACATCGTGGCGAAGGCCGCGCCCGACGGATATACGCTGCTCTACGCTGCAACCGTCTTCGCTATCCTCCCCAGCGTTGTCAGGCAGCTCCCGTTCAACGTCAGTAAAGACTTTACGCCGATCACGAGAATTGCGGTACTGGAGGGTGCTCTGCTGCTCGTTCATCCATCGCTGCCGGCGCGTTCGGTCAGGGAACTGATCGAATTGGCCAAAGCGAGGCCTTTGTCGTACGGCTCGCCAGGTGTTGGCAACTCGCTGCATCTGATAACGGAAATGCTCAACGTCAGTGCCGGCACGCACATGCTGCACGTGCCGTACAAAGGGGCAGGTCCGGCGCTCAACGCGCTGCTCGGTAACGAGGTGCAAGTCATGTTCATCCCGCCGACGGTTGCCGTGCAGTATGTCAAGGCTGGCCGGTTGCGCGCATTGGGTTACAGCGGTGCGAAGCGGCTCGAAGCCACGCCGGAGGTTCCGACGATCGCCGAGGCTGGTCTCTCGGGATTCGGGATGGATCTCGGCTGGCACGCCTTGTTTGCGCCAGCGAAAACCCCGGGCAGCATTATCAACAGGCTACACGCCGAGGTCCGCAGGGCACTTGAGGTACCGAAGTTGCGCGACTTTCTGCTCGCCGGCGGCTACGAGCCCAAGGGTGAACCTCCAGCTGAGTTCCAAAAGATCTTTGAAGCCGACATCAAGCGCTATGCGGAGCTGGCCCGGGCGGCGAAAATTGGGCCGGAATAAACAACCGGCCTGCAAGGAGTTTGTTTATTTGACGTATGGCGTACTGTCCAGAAATTCGATCGGTTCCGCTCACGCCGCCTTGACCGCGCCGTCCCAACGTGGCGGTCGATCACCACTGGCCGCTGCTGCGCTAGCCCGTTATGCCTGGCAGCAGCATTGCCAAGGCTTGTTCCAGACTTCAGTCGCCTGTGGGTGGCGAATTCGTAATTAAGCAGGAATCGGGGTCTGAAATAACCCACGGCAACGCAGCTTCCAGGAATGGCGATCAAGCGCAGCAGGGGCAGGCGATGATGCACTGGCGCGTTGCGCTGGCGTGGTTGCGGTAGAGCGAGCGGTGCAGGGGCAGCTGGTTGCCGAGAGAGGGCATGGCATTTGACTAGCCGGACGTCCTCAATTACGCTCGCGCCATTCCAACAACTAGGAGATCAGCATTGGCTAAATCGAAAAAGACTACCCGCAGAAAAACAATTAAACTCTGGACGGCTCAGGATCTCAAGATCCTAAAACAGATGGCTCGACAGAAAGCTCTAGGAAGGGTGATTGCCAAAAAACTAGGAAGGACCCTTAAGGCTGTGCACATGAAGGCTTCGAAGGAGGGGGTTAGTTTGAAGAAGTAGAGAGAATCCTGCAGGTAGCGAATTCGTACTCAAGCGGCGACTGTGACGTGAAATAGGCCGCAACAGTGCTGCCGCCAAACGAAGACGCAATTCGACAACGCAACCGAATCGATAAAGGAGGAGAAAACATGAAGGCCACACGATTTCTGATTGGCGTGGCGCTTGCTTGTTTAGTCGCGGGCGCGGCCGCGCAGACATACCCGTCAAAGCCGGTGCGTCTGATTTCGCCGTATCCGCCCGGCGGCGGAACCGACGCGGTCGCGCGAGTTATCGCGCAGGCGCTTTCTGAGCAGCTCGGCCAGCAATTCGTTGTCGACACGCGTGGCGGCGCGAGCGGCCTTATCGGTACCGAGGTCGCGGCGCGCTCCCCCGCCGACGGTTACACGCTGGTACTCGGCAATGTCGCACCGCTTGCGATTCTGCCGGTGGCCATGACGAAGCTGCCCTACAACCCAATCAGGGATTTCAGCCCGATCAGCCTGCTCGCGCTTTCGGATTATGTGCTCGTCGTGCATCCATCGGTGCCGGCGAAGTCGGTGCGGGAAATTATTGCGCTCGCCAAAGCGAGGCCAAGTGAGCTCACGTACGCCTCGAGCGGCAATCTCGGGGCACCGCATATGGCGGGTGAGCTTCTGAATCTGCTCGCGAAGGTCAATATCGTTCACATTCCCTACAAAGGCAACGGCCCCGCTGCGATCGCCGTCATGACCGGGGAAACCACCATGATGTTCGGCACCGGCCCGTCAGTCGTGCCACACATCAAGACGGGCCGAATCCGCGCTCTTGCGACAACCGGGTCCAAGCGCTCGATGCCTGATCTTCCGGCGATGAGCGAGCTGCTGCCCGGCTACAACGTCACGCAATGGTACGGCCTGCTCGCACCTGCGGGTACCCCGAAAGGCATCATCAACCAACTTCACACTGAGGTCGTCAAGGCTATCGCTAGTACTAAAGTCGCGCAGCTTCTCGTGAGCGAAGGTACGCAACCCATCTCGACTACACCGGATGAGTTTCAGGCATTCATCAAGGCCGAAATGGCGAAATGGGACAAAGTGGTCAAGACCGCGAACATCAAAGCGGACTAGAGGAACACCGAGTTGGTTTCCGCGGTCGACGAATTTGAGTTTTTTCTTGAGAAGCAATGGTCGGATGGCCTGCCGGTCGTGACACCGACCGAGGAGCGCGTGCAACGCATGCTCACCGGCACGCATCGCGCTTCCGGTGAAATTATTGGTGCGATTCCACCTGCAATGGGTCCAGCCACCGTGCGCACGGTGGCGATCCACGCCGTAATGGCGGGCTGCAAGCCGGAATACCTGCCGGTGGTGCTGGGTGCGCTGAAACTCATGCTACGCGAGGAGTTCAACCTGAACGGTGTGCAAGGCACGATGCACGGGGTTGCGCCGCTCATGATCGTAAACGGCCCCTACGCGTGCAACATTGGCATCCACGGCGGCAACGGTTGCTTTGGCCCGGGATTTCGTGCGAACGCGACGATCGGTCGCGCAATTCGCCTGATGCTGCTCAATCT
>PLYS01000593.1 GCA_003153455.1 Betaproteobacteria bacterium
ATGCGCAGCAACCGCAGACCGGTAGCGGAACCCGGACTTATCCGTCGCGACCCGTCAGGCTCCTCATGCCCTTTCCCGCCGGCGGGCCGACCGATATCCTGGGCCGGCTCATTGCGCAGAAGCTGACCGAAGTCTGGGGGCAGAACGTGCTGGTCGATAACCGCGCTGGAGGCGGTGGCATGATCGCCGGCGTGTTGGCAGCGAAATCGCCCCCTGACGGCTACACGCTTTTTCTGGGGGGCATTACCACGCTTGCCATTGCACCTTTCGTGCAGAAAGACATGCAGTACGATCCGATCCGGGATTTTCAACCCGTGACGCAGACCACCATCTCTCCGCTCCTGCTGATGACGCATCCGTCACTGCCGGTAAAGACGGTGAAGGAATTCATCGCGCTGGCGAAGGCGCGTCCGGGGCAGATCAACTATGCGTCGTCGGGTCCCGGCGGGTCGGGACATCTTGCGGGCGAACTTTTCAAGAGCGTCACCAAAACCGATCTGGTGCATGTGCCGTATCGCGGCGCGCCCCCCGCGTTGAACGACCTGATCAGCGGCCAGGTGCAGGTGATGTTCGGGACGATGCTCGCCGCTGTGCCGCATGTGCGCGCTGGCAAGGTAAGAGCAGTGGCGGTCACCGGGCCCAAGCGCTCCGCCGCCGTTCCCGACGTGCCGACGTTTGCCGATGCAGGGCTTGCGGGTTATGACGCGAGTTCGTGGAATGGCATCCTGGTGCCCGCCGGGACGCCGCGCGCAATTATCAACAAGCTCAATGCGGTACTGGTGAGGATTCTGCACGCACCGAACGTGCTCGACCGTCTTGAGAGCGACGGGCCGATACCCGTCGGCAACTCCCCGCAGGAATTCGCCGCTCATATCAGGGCCGAGCAGGCAAAATGGAGCAAGGTGATCCGGGAGGCGCATGTCCGCATCGAGTGACGCGNNCCCCGCGCTGCATTGCCCTGGTTGGCGCATCCGCGGACACCTCGAAGAACAATTCACGGCCGCAGCGCTTTCTGCGGCAGCACGGGTACTCCGGGCGGATTCTGCCGATCAACCCGGGACGCCAGGAAATACTCGGAGAGCCCGCGTACCGCGATCTGAGGTCGGCGCCGGGGCCGATCGACCACGCATTCATCATGGTGCCCGCGCCGGCGGTGCCGGAAATCGTTGCGCAATGCTGCGAGCTGAAGATTCCTGTCGCCACGATCTTCAGCGCCGGATTCGCGGAGCTCGGTGAGCAGGGGCTCGCGCGCCAGCGCGACATGGTGAAAATGGCGCGCGCCGCCGGGCTGCGCCTGCTCGGGCCGAACTGCATGGGGCTGATCAACGTGCACGGTGCAACTGCGCTGACCGTCAACGCGGTGATCGAACACGAGCGCCTCACATCGGGACCGCTCAGCGTGATTTCGCAAAGCGGGAGCATGCTGGGCAGCATGTTGTCGCGCGCGCAGGCACGCGGCCTCGGGTTTTCCAAGCTGGTGTCGGTCGGCAACGAATGCGATCTCGGCGTCGGGGAGATTGCCGGGATGCTGGTCGACGATGCCGACACCGGGGCGATACTGCTGTTCCTCGAAACGTTTCGCGATGCGCCTGATCTCGCGCGTGCCGCGCGCCGCGCGTTTGCCGCCGGCAAACCCATGATCGCCTACAAGTTGGGACGTTCCGGAGTGGGACGGCGTGTCGCGACCTCGCATACGGGCGCCATGACCGGTCCCGACGAGATCGCCAACGCGTTTTTCCGTGAACACGGCATCATCCGCGTGGATATGCTGGAGAGCTTGTTCGAGACTCCGCGCCTCGTGCTCGGGCACCGCCCGCCGGGCCGGCGCCGCGTGGCTGTAGTGACCGGCACCGGCGGTGCGGCGGCCATGGTCGTCGATCGGCTTGGCGTGCTGGGCGCCGAGGTCGTGCCGCCGTCCGCACGCGTGATCGCAAATCTCGCCGCGCAGGATATTCATATTTCGGATGCGCCGCTCACCGACATTCCGATGGGGCAAAGCGTAGGAGGCCGCTACAGCACTATACTTTCTGAACTGCTTGCATCGGATCACTGCGATGCCGTCGTCGCCGTGATCGGCTCCAGTTCGCAGACCGATCCGCAGGTGATAGTAGAGCGGGTGCTGGAAGCAACGCACCGCGATCGCAAACCGCTTGCCGTATTTCTCGCGCCGCGTGCAGACCAGGGCCTGGGGCTGCTCGAGGCGCACGGGGTTGCCAGCTTCCGGACGCCCGAATCCTGCGCCGATGCAGTGCACGCGTATCTCAGTTGGGTAGCGCCCACTCCGCTTGCCGACCATGCTGGGCGCGACCTGGCTGCTGCTGCCGCGTTGGTCGCGCAGCTGGATTGCGCGCGGCTCAACGAAAGCGATGCGTGCAAACTCTTTGCAGCGCTTGGCATCAACATTGCCGAGAGCCGGGTGCTGACGCAAGCCGCCGATTGCGCCGATATGACCGGCGCAGTCGCGGTAAAAATCCTGTCTGCGGACATCCCGCACAAGACCGACGTCGGAATGGTCCGCCTGAACATTCCCATCGCGGGCGTTCGATGCGAAGCGGAGCGGATGCTGGAAGATGCGCGCACGAGGTTCCCCGCGGCGCGGATCGACGGCGTGCTGGTGCAGCGCATGGAGCACGGGATCGCCGAAGTCATCGTCGGCTACCGCCGCGATTCCGAGGTGGGCCCGGTCGTGCTGCTCGGCGCGGGCGGCACGGCGGCAGAGTTGCGGCGCAGCTATTGCGTGAGGATTGCGCCCGTGACCGTCGATCAGGCCGAGGCCATGATCGACGAAGTGCGCGATCTGGCGGTGCTGCGGGGCTATCGTAACCTGCCGCGCGCAGACTGCGCCGCTCTCGCCAACTCGATACAGGCGCTCTCGTTGCTCGCGCTGCTCGGCGCGCGCACCGTGAGTGAAGCGGAGATCAATCCGCTCATCGTCAAGGAAGAAGGACAGGGCGTGGTGGCCGTCGATGGGCTGGTGGTGTTCGCTGAAGAAAATAATCCGCGCGAAGATCGGCAGAATTTCGTTGCAACCATTACCTGAGACGGAGCACCGGATGGACGATTTGGCGAGCGGCGCGAGCGCCAAAATGGCGGCCCACGTCGCGCATACGCGATATGAGAACTTGTCCCCCGCGGTGATACACGCGTTCAAACGCGCGCTGCTCGATCATGTGACCTGTGCGGTAGCCGGTTCCGCGATGCCGGTTTCGCGCGCGCTCTTGTCGTATTTCCAGGAAAACGACGCGAGCCGGGTGGCGACAGTCATCGCGAGCGGCGCGAAGCTCTCGGCTGCCAACGCGGCACTCGTGAACGGTGCCAACACTCACGGTCTCGACTTCGACGACGGTCACACGCACGGCTCGGCACATCCGTCGGGTGTGATTTTCCCGGCGGCGCTCGCGGCCGCTGAACAGTACGGATGCACGCCGCAACAGTTGATGCTGTCCGTGGTACTGGGCTATGACGTCATGGTGCGGATAGCGGCGGCCATGCACCCGGCTACCGCGCAGCGCGGTTTCCACAACACGCCGCTGGCCGGCGTGTTCGGTGCCGCGGCCGCGGTGGCGAGCCTGCTGAAGCTCGATGCCGCCCAGACCAACCACGCGCTGGGACTTGCCGGCAGTTTCGCCGGCGGGATTCGCCAGTATCTCGAGGCGGGCGCCGAGGTCAAGCGCATCCACCCGGGCAAGGCCGCGCGTGACGGGTTGTTGTGCGCGGAGTTTGCGCGGCGCGGTATAACCGGGCCGGGCAAGATACTGGAAGGGCGCTACGGTTTTGCCGAGACCCACGCGGGCGGGCAGTTCAAATGGAATCGGCTGCTCGACGGCTTGGGCGAGCGTTTCGAAATCTGCCACGTTTACTTCAAGCCCTATCCCTGCTGCCGGCATTACCATGCCGTGATGGACGGCATCCGGTTGCTGCGGGAACAGCATGGCATCAAGCCGCAAGACGTTGCATCCATGCGGCTGGGCATCTATGCGGTGGGCGTTCACGGGCATGACCATAAACATTGCGACAGCCTGCTCGATGCGCAGATGAGCGCGCCGGTGGGCGCGGCGCTCGCGCTGGTGGACGGGGATGTCGGAGCACACTTGTTCCTGCCGGAAAGCCTGCAGCGGCCGGAAGTGCAGCGCCTCGTCAAGCTCGCAGACGCCTACGTCGATGAGGAATGCGAACGCATCTACCCTGGGCGGCGCTCCGGCTCGGTGGAAATTGCATTAAACGACGGCAGGCGGATGGCAACTCGCGTGCTCGACCCCAAAGGCGAGAGCGAAAATCCGATGTCGGATGCCGACCTCGAGTGCAAGTTCAGCGTGAACTGCGAACCCGTGATCGGATCAGAGAAGTGCCGCGCACTGCTGGAAGCGGTATGGCAGTTCGATCGGGACGACGGCATCAGGCGGTTGCTGCGCTGGCTGTAACATACTTAGAGCGCCTAACATAATGAAATGCACGTGCGTTTCATTATGTTAGGTGCTCTTAGGGAGGAGAGGACATGAACTTGCGTCTGTCGTTGCTGGCATTGTTGAGCGGGCTCACTGCGCCCGCAGTCGCTGCGTCGGCCACTGCGGCAGGACCGGCTTATCCCATCAAGCCCATACGCATCGTCGTGACTTATACGCCAGGCGGATCGACCGACGTGGTGGCGCGGCTGTTGGCAAACCCTCTCACTGAAATCCTTGGCCAGCAGATCGTCATCGATAACCGCGGCGGGGCGGGCGGCATCATCGGCACCGAGATCGCCGCGCGCGCGGCGCCCGACGGCTATACGCTGCTCTTCGGCACTTCCGCCGGGCTTTCCATCAATCCGCTGCTGCAGCGGAAACTGCCGTACAACGTTGAGCGCGATTTCGCGCCGATCAGTCTCGTCGTCGTGAATCCGCAGGTTCTGGTTGCATACCCCGGTCTGGCTGCGAACTCGATCGGCGAACTCGTCAAACTCGCGCGTGCGCGTCCCGGACAGATCAACTACGCATCGCCCGGCATCGGGAGTCCGAACCACATGGGAATGGAGTTGCTGAAATCCATGACCGGCATCGATCTCGTCCATGTTCCCTACAAAGGCGGCGGCCCGGCTTCGACCGATCTGATCGCGGGGCAGGTATCCCTGTTGTTCAACAGCATCCCGTCCGTGCTGCCGTATATGCGCAGCGGCAGGCTGAAAGCGCTCGCGGTCGGCAGCGCCGCCCGCTCGCCCGCCATCCCGGAAATTCCCACGGTTGCCGAAGCGGGCGTTCCGGGGTTCGAGTACGCGACATGGTATGGATTGTTCGCCGCCGCCGGCACTCCGCGGGGCATCATCGCGCGCCTCAACGCGGCAGCAGCCAAAGCCCTGCTGGCGCCGGAACTGGCGCAGCCGCTGCGCGCTCAGGGCTCCGAGCCGCGGCCCACGACTCCGGAGGAACTTGCCCGGTTCATGCGGGTCGAGCATGCCCGCTGGGAGCGGGTGGTCAAGGCTACCGGGCTGGCCCCGCATTGAGCGCAGCCCTTAGCATCCTGTCGGATTTGACAGTCCGACAGGATGCTAAAAGCAAAACCGGCTGACTATCTATAATAAACGCACTCGTAGCGGTGGAATTTGGGGAATAACGCGGGTAGATTCGGATATCTTCTATCCTCTTCCGCAATTCCACTGTCGCCGGTTTTGCATCAGGAGTTTGT
>PLYS01000550.1 GCA_003153455.1 Betaproteobacteria bacterium
GGACCTATCCGATGCTCGACCGGCGCAAACTGCTGGTCGAGACCTCGCGCTGCGTCGAGCAGCACGTGATCCACGGCCGCGATGCCAACGAGGTAATCACTGATCTCGAGCTGATTTTCGAGCAGCATTACACGCGGATTAAAGCGCGGAATCCTNNAAACCTTAAACCTGTCTTTAATGCCTCGTCCGATCAACGCCACCATCAGTCTCGACGCGCTGCGCCACAATCTTTCAGTGGTGCGGCGCCACGCGCCGCGCGCGTCGGTGTTTGCAGTGATCAAGGCCAATGCTTACGGCCACGGCGCGATGCGCGCCGCGCACGCGCTGGTCAGCGCAGAAGGCTACGCACTGCTCGAACTCGATGCGGCGGTGCGTCTGCGCGAGGCGGGCTACCGGCAACGCATCGCACTGCTCGAGGGCGCATTCGAGCCGCGCGATCTCGTGGTCGCGGCCGAGCACGGGCTCGCGATTGCAATCCACAGTCAGGAACAGATCCGCATGCTCGACAGCGCGCCGTCCGGCGCGCGCTTCGATGTGCTGCTCAAGATCAATACCGGCATGAACCGGCTCGGCATCATGCCGGCAGAATTTGGCTCCGTGCTCGGCCGGTTGCATGGGCATCCGCGCGTCGCGCAGCTCACGCTGATGGCTCATTTCGCCACTGCCGACGACGCGCACGGCGTCGCCTGGCAGATGGAGTGTCTGGAGCGGCTTGCCGCCGGGAGCGGGCTGCAGCGCTGTCTCGCGAACTCGGCGGCGATTCTGCGCTATCCCGAGGCCCACGCCGACTGGGTGCGTCCCGGCGTCATGCTTTACGGTTGCTCGCCGTTTGCCGATGTGCCCGCCGAGACGCTCGGCCTGGAGCCGGTGATGACGCTCGCGAGCGAACTCATCACCGTGCGGGAGCTGCGACCGGGCGATCGCATCGGCTACGGCGGCACGTTTGAAGCAACGCGCCCGATGCGCATCGGTGTCGTCGCCTGCGGCTACGCCGACGGTTATCCGCGCCATGCGCCGACCGGCACGCCGATTGTGGTGGGCGGATGCCGCACCCGCACGCTCGGGCGGGTGTCGATGGACATGCTGTGCGCCGATCTGAGTGAGATCCCCGCGGCCCAGGTGGGGACGCCGGTCACGCTGTGGGGCCAAGGGCTATCGGCCGATGAGGTCGCGGCTGCCGCGGGAACCGTGAGCTATGAGCTGCTGTGCGCGCTGGCGCCGCGCGTGCCGGTGATCGAGGTTTGAAACGCGAGTCGCCCCGTTGCTGAAAACAGCAGCCTAGCGGTGTATTATCGCGACATGGCCAGCGACAACCTGATCGGCGAAAAACCGCTCCATCCTGTTGCACCTGCGTACCGCGCTTGGCCGTACCGGCGCTCGGCGGCATCGCGGTATGGAGTAGCGGTGTTGGCCGTGGTGGCGGCGTTTGCGATCCGCTATCTGATGTATGGCGATTTGCAGAACCGGCTCGTATTCACGTTTTTCGTGCCGGCGGCGATAATCGCAGTGTGGTACGGCGGGATTGGTCCGGGGCTGGTCGCGACCGTGCTGGGCCTGGTGGCCGGAGACTACTTTTTTCTGACGCCGCGTTATTCGCCGGGATCGTTGGGGATCAGGCAATCACTCGCGGTCGGCGTGTATGCGGTCACCACGGCGATGTGCGTGATCCTGTGCGAGAGACTGCATGCCTTGATCCGCGAGTTCGAGCACGCGCTCGAACAGGAGCGGCACCATGTGGCGGGCAAGCTGGGCGCCGCGGTAAAGGCATTCATCGACTCTCTCGAGCATCACCCTTCGCTGGCCAGCATTCACGCAACCGTCAGCTGGCCGTTCCAGCGCCCGGTGCCGGCGCGTTACGGGGTGGCAGTGGGCATGGTGATCCTCGCGTTCGTGTTGCGATACTGGCTGTTCGGCACGCAGGATTACCGCTTTCCGTTTATTTTCTTCGTGCCGGCGGCGATGGTTGCCACGTGGTTCGGCGGCATGGCGCCCGGCCTGCTCGCGACTGCTGCGGGGCTCATGCTTGGCGACTATTTTTTTCTGTCCGACCACGAGGCGCTGGGACCGGTGCGTGAAATCGAGCGTATCTCGATCGGCATGTATGCTGTGACCACCATGCTTTGCGTGATGCTGATCGAGGATCTGCACAACCACATCCGGCGCCTTGAGCACGCGCTGGAGCACTCACGCCATCATCGCCAGATACCGCACGCCGACAGTTCCGCGCCTGGTTCACCCGCGGTCACGCCGCCTTCTCATTAGCCGCGCCGGCGACACCATGCGCGTCGCGTTGTCATCTGCGTCCGGCGCGGCCGCTTGCGGCGGCTGACCCGCGCGCCGAGCTCGCATGGCAAAATCGAAATCGATATACACCTGCACCGAATGCGGTGGCCAGGCCGTCAAGTGGCAGGGACAATGCCCGCATTGCACCGCGTGGAACACGCTGGTCGAGACCATCGCCGAAACGGCGACGGCGGCTGCGAGCCGCTTCAGCGCGGTGGCGGGCAGCGGCAAGCTGCAACGCCTGAACGAAGTCGAAGCGCGCGAGGAGAGCCGGGTGCCGACCGGCATCGCCGAATTCGACCGGGTGCTCGGCGGCGGGCTGATGCATGGCGCGGTGGTGCTGATCGGCGGCGATCCCGGCATCGGCAAGTCGACGCTGCTGTTGCAGGCACTGTGCACGATGGGCGGCGGCCACAAGGCGCTCTACGTCAGCGGCGAGGAGTCGGCGCAGCAGATCGCGCTGCGCGCGCGGCGGCTCGCGCTCGACGCCTCCGCCCTGCATCTGCTGGCCGAAATCAACCTTGAAAAAATCCAGGCGCTGCTGCAAGCGGAAAAACCGGTGGTGGCGGTGATCGACTCGATCCAGACCGTATATTCAGAGGCGCTGCAGTCGGCGCCGGGATCGGTGGCGCAGGTGCGCGAATGCGCGGCGCAGTTGACGCGGCTCGCCAAAGCGAGCGGTATAACGATGATTTTCGTTGGTCACGTGACCAAGGAGGGCGCGCTCGCCGGGCCGCGCGTGCTCGAGCACATCGTCGACACCGTGCTTTATTTCGAAGGCGACACGCATTCGAGCTTCCGCCTGATCCGCGCCTTCAAGAACCGCTTCGGCGCGGTCAACGAGCTCGGCGTGTTCGCGATGACCGAGAAGGGGCTGAAAGGCGTGTCGAACCCGTCGGCGCTGTTCCTGTCGCAGCACGCTGAGCAGGTCGCCGGCTCCTGCGTGATGGTGACGCAGGAAGGTACGCGGCCGCTGCTGGTTGAAATCCAGGCACTGGTCGACGAGGCGCACGCGGCGAATCCGCGCCGGCTCGGTGTTGGCCTCGAGCAGAACCGGCTGGCATTGCTGCTCGCGGTGCTGCACCGCCATGCCGGCATCGCATGCTTCGACCAGGACGTGTTCATCAACGCGGTCGGCGGCATGAAGATCGTCGAGCCCGCCGCCGATCTCGCGGTGCTGATGGCGATCGTGTCATCGCTCACCAACCGTCCGCTGCCGGCCAGGCTGGTGGTGTTCGGTGAAGTCGGGCTGGCAGGCGAAGTGCGGCCGGTGCAACGCGGTCAGGAGCGGCTCAGGGAAGCTGCCAAGCTCGGTTTCACTCACGCCCTGATTCCGGAAGCCAACAAACCCAGGCAGCCGATTCCGGGTCTGCAGGTGATTGCAGTACGGCGCGTAGCGGACGCCGTGGCGCGCATGCGCGACGGTTTTAGCGTATCGTGAGGCGGAGCACGGAAGGGGATGTATGACGCGCGTCAATCCGTACGACATCAGTCTCGATAAGAAGGCCGCGAACTACACGCCGCTCACGCCACTGTCGCTGCTGGCGCGCACCGCCTACGTTTATCCCCGGCGCACCGCCGTCATCCATGGCGACCGGCGGCTGACCTGGTCGGAGGTTTATACACGTTGCCGCCGGCTCGCGTCGGCGCTTCGGCGGCGCGGCGTTGGCAATAACGACACCGTCGCGGCGATGCTGCCCAACATTCCGGAAATGTATGAGGCGCATTTCGGTGTCGCGATGGCAGGCGCAGTGCTCAACACGCTCAATACGCGGCTCGATGCCGAGGCGATCGCGTTCATGCTCGATCACGGCGCGGCGAAGGTCTTGCTCACCGACCGTGAATTCTCCGGCACTGTGGCAAAAGCCTTGCGGCTTTTGCCAGACAGGAAGATCCTCGTGATCGATGTGGACGATCAGGAGTATCGCGGCGAGGGACAGTGCCTCGGAGATACGGAATACGAGAATTTCCTGCTGCAAGGTGATCCGGAATTCGCTTGGCGAATTCCGGATGATGAGTGGGACGCGATCACGCTCAATTACACCTCGGGAACCACCGGCAATCCGAAGGGCGTCGTCTATCACCATCGCGGCGCGTATCTCAACGCGGTCAGCAACATTCTGAGCTGGGGCATGCCGCCGCATGCGGTGTACCTGTGGACATTGCCGATGTTTCACTGCAACGGCTGGTGCTTTCCGTGGACCATGGCGGCGAATGCCGGCACCAACATTTGTTTGCGACGCGTTGATGCGAAAGTGATTTTCGATCTGATCAGGCAACACCGCGTTACGCACTACTGCGGCGCTCCGATTGTCCACCTCGCGCTGATCAACGCTCCTGCCGAGTGGAAGCAGGGCATAGCCCATACCGTGAACTGCCTCGTCGCCGGTGCGGCGCCGCCCGGAACGGTGATCGAGGGCATGCAGAAGATGGGGTTCAACATGACCCACGTCTACGGCCTCACCGAAACCTACGGTCCGGCCGCGGTGTGCGCCAAGCATCCGGAGTGGGAAGCGCTTCCGCCTGCGGAGCAGGTGCGGCTTAACGGCCGCCAAGGCGTGTGGTATCACATGCAGCAGGGCATGACGGTGATGGACCCGGAAACGATGCAGCCGGTGCCGTGGGACGGCGAGACCATGGGCGAGATCATGTTCCGTGGCAACATCACCATGAAGGGCTATCTGAAAAACGCCAAGGCGACGGCGGACGCTTTTGCCGGCGGCTGGTTCCATTCCGGCGATTTGGCGGTGATGCAGCCCGACGGCTACGTCAA
>PLYS01000616.1 GCA_003153455.1 Betaproteobacteria bacterium
ACTACCCTAAGGCCTTCATCACTCTCGCGGCATGGCTGTAGCAGGCTTGCGCCCATTGTCCAATATTCCCCACTGCTGCCTCCCGTAGGAGTTTGGGCCGTGTCTCAGTCCCTATGTGGCTGATCATCCTCTCAGACCAGCTACGGATCGTAGCCTTGGTGGGCTTTTACCCCGCCAACTAGCTAATCCGATATCGGCCGCTCCTATAGTGCGAGGCCTTGCGGCCCCCGCTTTCCTCCGTAGAGCGTATGCGGTATTAGTCCATCTTTCGATAGGTTATCCCCCGCTACAGGGCACGTTCCGATATATTACTCACCCGTTCGCCACTCGCCACCANNCCGCCAGCGTTCAATCTGAGCCAGGATCAAACTCTTCAGTTTAATCTCTGCAAAATTATTACTCTCGCTTGACGTATAAAACTTCATGCGAGCACTTCTGTATTGAAAGTTGCGCACCTTCCGCGAACGGAGAAATGCGCTGTTCCAAAACCAAGCGCCCACACTTATCGGCTGTAAATTTTTAAAGAGCGAGGGACTGGCGGAAAGAAAAGTCCATTAGCCAGACCCGAAAGACTGAAGATTATAAAGAACCATTCAGAACAATGCAATACTTAACCCAAAATATTGATTTAAGCCAGCGGCAAGGCCGCATTGTCGGCTGGCACGGATATCATTGGGACTGCCCAACGGGCAAGAAATTTCGAACATCCGCAGCCCATGCCCCACGCCAGCGCGGCGGCACTGCCGCCAGGACCGACCGAGCCGCTCGACATCAGCTTCTCGGGAGACGCACTTTCGAAGCTGTGTGGGTTTTTTGCTGAATACGGGGATGCGTTGCGCGTATTCGCGCCGGTCACGCAGGGTCACATATACGTGCCACCCCGACCACGTCAGACATGTGCTCGTCAACAACTATCAGAACTATACCAAGGGCATCGGCGAGCATTTCGCGATGGTTGAAATGATGCTGCATACTGCGCTGCTGGCGCAACACATCCGCCCGCGCTATCTTCCGCAACATCCCGTCGAACTCACGTGTCAGGTCAAATTGCTCACCAAACACAGCCTGCGCATACCGCCGGAAAGGCGCCGATAATGAATTTTACCACCCTCGACTCAGCGCTTGCTGCGCGGCTCACGAGCAATCGCGCCATTCACTACATCGAAGGCGAAGGCAACGAGCGCACGCTGCCGTTCAGCGCGCTTTATTCGCGCGCGGCGGGGCTGCTGCACCACTTTCAGTCGTGCGGCGCCCGCCCGGGCAGCGAGATGATCCTGCTGCTCGAGCGCAACGAGCAGTTCGTCGATGCATTCTGGGCCTGCATACTCGGCAACATAATTGCAGTCCCAATCGCACCGGGCGCCACCGACGAGCACCGGCTCAAGTTGTTCCGGGTGCTGCGCAAGCTCAAACAGCCCCATTTGTGCACTGACCGGAAGGTTTTCGCCCGGCTGAGCACCTACGCCGCGGACAACGCGCTCACTGCGGAAATCGAGCGCATCAAACCCGCGACGGTCTTCCTCGACCAGCTCGACGACATATCGCTGCCGGGCCGCCTGCAAGCGGCGCAGCCGGACGACATCGCATTCGTTCAATACTCTTCGGGCTCGACCAGCGAGCCCAAGGGCGTGGCCCTGACGCATCGCAATCTCATCGCCAATATCGCCGCCATCGCGCGCGGCATCGATCTCGGCGACGCGGACTCGGGTTTGAGTTGGATGCCGCTCACACATGACATGGGACTGATCGGCTTTCACCTGACGCCATTCGTGATGAACGTTACCCACCACCTGATGGCGACTGCCGTTTTCGTACGCCGGCCGCAGTTATGGCTTGCGAAAGCAAGCGAAAAGCGCGCGACGGTGCTGTGCTCGCCCAGCTTCGGCTACCGCCACTTTCTGAAGACCTTCGATGCGGACAAAGGCGCACGCCTCGACTTGTCGCACGTTCGAATCCTGTTCAACGGCGCCGAACCAATTTCGGTCGAATTGTGCCGGGAATTCCTCGCCGCGCTCGCACCCTGCGGCTTGCGATCGTCCGTGATGTTTCCGGTCTACGGCCTGGCCGAGGCCAGCCTCGCGGTCACCTTTCCGAATCCCGGTGCAGGCTACACAACGGTCACGGTCAAGCGCGACGCATTGACGGTCGGGACGGCGGTTGAGTTTGTCGTCGCGGGCGATCCACTCGCTGTTACCTTCATGCAGGTGGGCCATCCGGTACTCGGCTGCGAACTGCGCATTGCGGGAGATGCCGGCGCAGAGCTGCCGGACGGGGCCGTAGGGCATATACAAATTCGCGGCGATAACGTCTGCCGCGGCTATTACCTTGATCCTCAATCGACCCGAGCTGCGATCAGTATCGATGGCTGGCTCGACACCGGGGATCTCGGGTTTCGGTTCGATGGCGGCCTCACCATCACCGGTCGCGCGAAAGAAATATTATTTATCGGCGGCCAGAATTATTACCCGCACGACCTCGAAGCGGTGATCGAAAAGCACGCCGGGATAGAGCCGGGGAAAGTTGCGGTGTGCGGCGTGCGGCCTGACAACGCCGCGACCGATGACGTGCTCGCATTCGTCCTGTATCGCGGCGAGCTGCGCGACTTCGTGACAACCATCGGTCGCGTCAGGAAATGCGTCAACGAGCAGATCGGGATTGTCGTCGGCCACGTGATCCCGGTCGCCAAAATACCGAAAACGACGAGTGGAAAAATACAGCGCTACCTGCTCGCCGCAGCGTACCAGAACGGCGAATTCCGGGATGTGCTGACCAGGCTGCACGAGCTTGCCGCCACAGCCCCGAGCACCGTGTCCGAGGCGCACAGCGAGATCGAAAAAATCCTCAAGGAAATCTGCGACGCTTTCCTCAAGGACAAGCCGTTCGGCGTGCATGACAACCTGTTCGAGCTCGGCACCAGCTCACTGACGCTGGCTCAGATCTACGAGCGCATCGAGACCGTTTATCCGGGTCAGCTCGAAGTCACTGACTTTTTCGATTACCCGACCATCGCCGATCTCGCCAAATACCTCGAGGGGCGCCTCAAGGCGAATCACGCGTAGAACGGCTTCTTATACTTCCATTTGCGGTACATCCATAGCCAGTCGGCGGGATGCTGCGCGATATGAGCTTCCGCCATTCGCGCGTAACGCTCGATGATATCGGGGCCCGCCCCGGAATACGGCGGCTCGGCGAGCAATTGCAGCCGCGCTTCGTAATAACCGCGGCGCACGCGCTGCATGCCCACGAAAAATACCGGCGAACGCATGATGCGCGCGATTCTGTCGGCGCCGACGAAAAACGCGGTGTCCTGATTGAGAAAGCGCGTCCAGTGCTTTTCCTCGTCCCAAGGCGGCGTCTGGTCGGCAACCAGCGCGAGCACGCGCGCAGCGCCGCGACGCCTGAGCACGGTGGACAGGAAATCCTTGACCGGTATTGGGTTGCCGCCGAAACGCGAGCGCATTCCCAGGATGAAGCGGTTAATGGCGGCGACGCGCATCGGCTTGTAGACCGCGTCAACGCCGATCTTGAGCTCGAGGCAACTCGCAAGCAGCAGCCATTCCCAGTTGCAGTGGTGTGACGCGAGCATTATTACCGACTGGCCGGCCTGCGTGAATCGCGCCAGCGCGTCGATATTCAGAATCCGCACGCGCTGGCGCAACTCCTGCTCCCCGATAACAGCCGCCTTCAATACCTCCGCTATCATGTTGCAGGCATTGCGATAAGCTTGGCGCGCGATCTGCTCCAGTTCCTGTGCGGACTTGTCAGGAAACGAATTGCTGAGATTGGACAGCGACAGCTTCCTGCGGAAACGCCAGATGTGGTAAATAAACACATAAAGGCAATCCGTCATCACATAGAGCACGCTCAACGGCAATCGTGATAGCAGTTTCAGGACAATCACGCGTGGAGACTTTGCAAGTTATAGAGTGCAGCCGTATACGGAAATTAAATCATGCAATCGTGCACTAGCGTAAGCAACTTGGCAGCGACAGGCAAGCAAATCGGTACAGCGGACGACATGCAGCCGACCGCACCCAAGCGCATCCCGTTGGATGACGCTGCAATCGAAATCTGGCTAGCGCGCCTTGATCTTGATACAGATCAAGTCCGGCAATGCGAAGTGCATTTATCCCAGGACGAGCTGCTGCGCGCAAATCGCTTTCATTTCGAGCGTGACCGGCGGCGCTTTATCGCGGCGCGCGCCACCCTGCGCATTCTGCTCGGCGGCTGCCTCGCCATTAAGCCTGACGCAATAGCATTAGGTTACACCAGAAACGGCAAACCTTTTATCGCCGATCATGCTGCGAGCGTACATTTCAATGTTTCGCATGCTCACGAGCGCGCGCTCTACGGAATTTCCAAGAGCTCTGCGCTCGGCGTTGACATCGAATACCTGAATCGCGACATCGATTACAGTGGCCTGGCCGAGCGCTTTTTCACCAATCGCGAGTACGCCGCGCTGCAACGCATCCCTGAATCCGGCCGCAAGCGCGCATTCTTCAGCTGTTGGACGCGCAAGGAGGCAGTCATCAAGGCAACCGGCGACGGACTGTCACTGCCGCTCGATCAATTCGAAGTTACAGTCGAACCCGACGCCGAACCGCGGATACTCATTTTCGCTGCGGCTACACAGCGAATCCCCGACTGGACGTTATACGCAGCAGATGTCGGCAACGATTACATTGCGACCGTAGCGGCCTATCGCGGCAAATAGCCGGATAAATTGTGGACCAGCTTTAGCAATTTAGAAGAAGGCACCTAATAGGATACGGCGCTCAATGCGGTCGGACACCCGCAGTTTTCACCGCCTGCGCCCACTTCGCAAGCTCCGACCTGATGTGCGCGCTGAATTCCTCTGGGCTGTCCCCGATGGCTTCGGCGCCCTGCGGCGACATAAAATCGCGCATCTCTTGGCTGCGCAATATTTTTGCTGATTCGTAGTTGAGCCTGCTGACGATCTCTTTGGGTGTTCCGGCCGGCGCGAAAAAACCATACCAGGAGTTCGCGTCGAATTTTGCGATACCGGACTCGCGCATCGTGGGCACCTCGGGCAATATCGCCATGCGTTTGTCTGCGCCCACCGCAAGCGCCCTCAACTTTGCGCTCTTGATGAAAGGAAGCATTACCGGGATGCTATTCAGCATCATTTGCACCTGACCCGCCAACAGGTCAACGACTGCAGGCGCCGCGCCTTTATACGGCACATGGACGATATCGATCGAAGTGATGGTTCTGAATATTTCGCCCGCCAGGTGCGCGCCGTTGCCGATCCCCCCTGATCCATAGTTTAGTTGCCCGGGCTTGGCCTTGGCCAGGGCTATGAGTTCTTTTACCGATTTTACCGGCAGTGATGGATGTACTACCAAGCACAGCGGCTGCACCACCACCAGCGTAATAGGCGCGAAATTCCGTAGCGTATCGTACGGCATCTTGATGTTGAGCGCGGGGTTAATCACCATCGGCCCAGTGCTGGAAATGAGCAGCGTATAGCCGTCGGGCGCCGCCTTCGCAACTTGCTCTGTCCCGATCATGCCGTCTGCGCCCGATCGGTTGTCTATGATGATGGACTGCCCAAGCGCCGTAGAGAGTCTCTGGCCGAGCGCACGCGATACTAAGTCTAAGCCGCCGCCAGCCGGAAATGGTGCGACTATCCTCACGGGCCGGTTTGGATAAGTCTGTGCCGCCGCAGGCAATGGCAAGTTTAGCAGTGAGAGCGACATTAAGCAAAGCAATCGAAGCGGATGTTTCATCAGATCCCCCTTCATTCTTGAGGGCACGCAGCCGGTGGACAGCATTGCTGGTAATCGACGCTCCTCATTTGACCCAGGCCACAATATCCCACATTATAGACAGGGGCATTTTACAGCAGGCTAGCAGCCACGCATTGACCAACTTTCATTATTCAGGGAGATCCAATTGAACACGGCAGCTGGCAAAACGCCAAATTACTTTATGTATTTCCCGGACAACTACCGGTGGTCGGCGGAGATGCTCGCGATTCTTAGTACCGGGCCCTACGGCGGTGCCGAAACCTCTGAAGTCAACCGTATCGGTCGCAAATTACGCGACCACGTCGGCGACGATGATGCGTGGTTCTGGGCTTGGCGCGAAGGTGGCGATCTACTGCGCGCACGTGCTGAGGCTGCAGAAGCAAAAGGCCATCCGCTTACCGCAGCATCGACTTACCTGCGCGCATGCTCTCACTATCAACACGCCGATCATTTCCGCCAGCCCAAGGACGATCATGCGATGACAGTGTTCCGCCAATCGCTCAACTGTTTCCGGAAATTCACCACGCTGACCGACCGGCCGCGCATCGACGCGGTTGAAATCCCGTACGAGAACAACGCGCTGCCTGCCTATTTCATCCACGCCGAGAACACCAGCGAAAAGCGCACCCCATGTGTTGTGCGCTTCGGTGGCTTCGACACGCAGAAAGAGCTGCAATACCTGCGCGGTATACCCGACCTGGTGCGTCGCGGGTTTTCCTGCCTGCTGGTCGACGGCCCCGGAATGGGGGAAGCCATCCGATTCCGAAATATATATTTGCGCCACGACTACGAGACCGTGGGCACGGCCTCGCTCGATTACCTCGCAATGCGCCCTGACATCGATATGAATCGCGTCGGAGTTGTAGCGCTAAGCCTTGGCGGCTATTACGCGCCGCGCTGCGCCGCGCTGGATCACCGTTTCAAAGCCTGCATTGCGTGGGGCGCGACATGGGACTACCACGCGACATGGCAGCGCCGCATCGAGAAACTCAAGCAGGCTTCGCTCTCGGTACCAGCCGATCACCTGCTTTGGGTGTTTGGCGTCAAAACATTCGACGAAGCCTTGAAGAAGCTCGAAGGTTTCCGCCTCGATGGCATCGCGCAAAAAATCGAGTGCCCGTTTCTCCTCACGCATGGTACCGAGGACGAACAGGTGCCGATGGCTGACGCCCAAAAGCTTTTCGATGCGGTCGGCTCCAAGGACAAAACGTTCAGAATATTCACGCCAGAAGAAGGCGGCGCGCAGCACTGCCAGCGCGATTATCTGACGCTAGTGTGCGATGTCATGCATGACTGGCTCGAGGAAAAATTCAAATATCGGCACTGAATGGGCGCATCGAGTTATAGTGCACTGATGAACGCGCTCGAACTCAACCGCTATGCCTACGCAGGCACTGAAAAAGACAATGGGTTATAGGCTTTCGCCTATAACCCATTGCTTTATTTGGTTGCGGGGATAGGATTT
>PLYS01000005.1 GCA_003153455.1 Betaproteobacteria bacterium
TGCTCGACGGCCGCCATATCGGTACTGGCGGCGGAAATCACGTCGTACTCGGCGGCGCTACGACGGCTGACTCGCCGTTTCTACGGCGGCCCGATCTGCTGCGCAGCCTGGTGCTCTATTGGCAGCGTCATCCGTCGTTGTCGTACCTCTTTTCCGGGCTGTTTGTCGGGCCGACAAGCCAGGCGCCACGCATGGACGAGGCGCGTCACGACGGGCTTTACGAGCTTGAGATAGCCCTCGATCTGATGCCGAAGTCACACGAGGCTGGCGCTGTTCCGCCGTGGCTGGTCGATCGTCTGTTCCGGAATATTCTGGCCGATGTCACCGGCAATACCCACCGTGCGGAAATCTGCATCGATAAATTATATTCGCCCGACAGCGCCACCGGCCGGCTCGGCTTGATCGAGTTCCGTTCGTTCGAAATGCCGCCCGATCCGCGCATGAGTCTGGCGCAGCAGCTTCTCATCCGCGCGCTGGTGGCTTTTTTCTGGCGCGAACCGCAATACGGCAAACTGATCCGCTGGGGCACCGCGCTGCATGACCGGTTCATGCTGCCTCATTACGTCTGGGAGGACTTTTCCGACGTACTCGCCGATCTCGCCGGAGCCGGTTACCACTTCGATCCCGAATGGTTCACGGCGCAGCGCGAATTCCGTTTCCCGTTCTGCGGCGAGGTTGAATATGGCGGCGTGAAACTGGAGCTGCGTCAGGCGCTCGAGCCCTGGCATGTGCTTGCCGAGGAAAGCGCCGGTGGCGGAACGGTCCGTTTCGTCGACGCCTCCGTTGAACGTCTTCAGGTCAAGGCTGACGGCTTTGTCGCCGGCCGTCACGTCGTCACCTGCAACGGCCGCCGTATGCCGATGACCTCTACCGGCGAATCAGAAGAAGCCGTCGCCGGCGTTCGTTTCAAGGCCTGGCAGCCCGCGTCAGGCTTGCATCCGACGATACCCGTTCACGCGCCGCTGACTTTCGATCTCGTCGATTTGTGGAATGGCCGTTCACTTGGCGGTTGCGTTTATCATGTCGCCCATCCTGGCGGGCGCAACTACGACACCTTTCCAGTGAATTCCTACGAAGCTGAGGCACGTCGGCTGGCGCGATTCCAGGATCACGGGCATACTGCCGGGCTCGTTGATCCGCCTCCGGAGGAGGTTGCGGGAGAATTTCCGCTGACGCTCGATCTGCGGAGGAGCATTGGCCGGTAATCGAACTGACCAATTTGGAGATACTATGAGCGCTCCTGTGCCGGCTCCCAAAACGACCAGCGCCTGGTACACAAACTACGCGCCATTGCCCGGCATTCCCGATGAATTCATCGGCCGCGATGGCAAGCCGCGTTCGTCTTGGCGCAATTTCCTCGAGTCGATTGAGTCAGACGACAGCGAGCGATCGCTTGCCGCGGCTGACCGGCGTATCCGCGATATCGAAGTTTCATATCGCGTTCACGGCGAGGCCAGAGAACGCGCCTGGCCGATGAGTCGGTTGCCGCTGCTTATCGAGGAAAGCGACTGGCAAGAGATTGTAGCCGGTGTTGCGCAACGCGCTTCCGTGATTGAAGCGTTGCTTGCGGATGTTTACGGCGCTGGCCGTCTTGTCGCCGACGGCATTCTGCCGGCGGCTGTTGTCGCTGGAAGTCGAGACTATCTTCGTCCGCTCGTCGAACTCAAGCCGCCGGGCGGGCGTTGGATGCATCTCTACGCGGCCGATCTCGGTCGTGGGCCTGATGGCCGGTGGTGGGTGCTCGGTGACCGCGCGCAAGCGCCATCCGGTGCCGGATATGCGCTGGAAAATCGACTTGTCATGGCGCGCGCCTGGCCTGCGAAGTATCGCAGCATGAACGTCGAGCGCCTCGCTCCGTTCTTTCGCGCGTTACGTTCATCCCTTGCGGAGGCGGCAGAACGATCGCAACCACGCATCTGTCTTTTGACGCCCGGTCCCTACAGCGAGACCTATTTCGAACAGGCCTACCTCGCGCGCTACCTCGGATTTCTTTTGGTTGAGGGCGACGATCTCGTCGTGCATCAAGGTCTCACGCATGTTCGTACCATCGCCGGGCTTAAACGCGCGGATGTGATCTGGCGGCGCGTGGATTCCGATTTTATCGATCCGCTTGAGCTAAACGGACAGTCGCGTCTCGGCGTACCAGGTCTAATTTCCGCAATGCGGAACGGCCATACCGCGGTTTCCAATGTCCCAGGTTCCGGTTTTGCTGAATCTCGAGCACTGATGAGTTTCATGCCTGCGATCGCCAAACATCTTTTGGGTGAGGATCTGCTCATGCCAAATATCGCGACATGGTGGTGCGGGGACCGCGAGGCGCAAAGCAAAGTGCTTGGCAATTTCGATTCGATGGCAATCGCGGGTGCGTTTGCGAATAATATTCCAGGCTTCGAAGCCGATCAGCAGGTCCTGCCAGCCAATCTTTCTTCCGCCGAGAGAACGCGTTTGTTTGATGCGGTTGAGACCCGTGGCCTTGATTATGTCGGGCAGGAAGTTGTGCGTCTGTCCACGGCGCCGGTTTGGAATGATGGCCAACTCGTTCCGCGCCCATTTGTCTTACGTGTTTTCGCCGCAGTGACGCCCGACGCGTGGCACGTCATGCCCGGCGGATTTTGTAGAATTTCGGCTCGCCCTGACGCGCGTGCCGTCAACATGGGTGAAGACGTGCAATCGGCCGACGTATGGGTTTTGTCTTCCAAACCCGTTGTTATGGAAACACTGCTGCCGGCAACCGACGACGTTAAGATCCGAAGGATTCTCGGAAACCTTCCGAGCCGTGCCGCCGATAATCTGTTCTGGTACGGGCGCTATCTTGAACGCGCAGAGGCAACGCTTCGCGTTGTGCGGTGCCTATGTGCGCGCAGTGTTGAGCTGGATTTGTCGTCTGGCGGCGTATCAAAGTCGCTTGCACATCTAGGCCATCAACTTGTCGCATGGGGCGCGGTTTCTGCGGAGAACGAGAGCGCTCAGATTTTTACAATTGCCCGGCAGGCGTTGTGCGATGAAGATGCTTCCGGCTCCGGTCTTTCGGGCGTCCGTTTGGCGCGCAACGCTGGCTCTATCATTCGCGAGCGCATATCGATCGATGCCTCTAAGCTTTTACGCATGCTCGATAGTCAACTTACAAATTTGGGTGAGTTGATGAGTGAGGCCGATGTGTTCGAGGCGGCGGATCGCGCTTTGCAAACGCTTGCGGCATTGGCCGGTCTCGAACAGGAAAACATGAACAGGAGCGCCGGCTGGCGTTTCCTCGATATGGGACGGCGGACTGAACGCGCGATCAATACCAGCCGTTTGGCCCGCACTTTTGCTTCGGAAGATGCCACCGCTGATGATCTCGACGTCCTGCTTGATCTTATAGATTCCCAGATTACTTACCGCTCGCGCTATGTGACCGGCATTGCTTTGGCCCCCGTGCGTGACATGGTTCTGCTGGACCCTTTCAATCCACGTTCTGTCGGTTTTCAAATAGAGTCGATCAATCAACACATCGCGACGCTTCCAACCTTACAACAGGACGGTCTGCTGGAAGAACCGCGGCAGATTATTGCGAGACTGACGACCGAAATTGCCACGTCGGTGGCAGCGAAGCTTGATACATCAATTATCCTGGCGCTCGAACAAAAAATCTCAAATTTTGCAGATGCCGTTGCCACACGTTATTTCTTGCAACGTCCGGAGATATCGATCGGAATTAGCGCGAGCGGACTTGCGTGATTTATAAAACGCGGCATCTGACAGCTTATTCCTATGCCTCGCCGGTTGCGTCCGCCAAATTGGCATTGCGGGTCACGCCACGCGAAGAACCCGGGCAACATTGCATCGAGCACGGATTGAATATTTTGCCGCGTCCGGTATCCGATGTCGTAGAACGCGACTTTTACGGTAACGTCGTAAACGTCGTGATCATAGACACGCCGCACACAGAACTAAGCATCGAAGCGACATCGCTTGTTGAAGTGACTCATGAAACAGCCCCATCAATTTTCGGTCTGAAGTGGGAAACCGTTGCGAATGAGGCATTGTCGCGGCGCGATCTGTCCGCTGCGGCTCCCGCTCATTTTATGTTTTCCAGCCCGCGGATTGAAATTACAGCCGATGTCACGCGATATGCGCGCGACAGCTTTCGGCAAGGCCGGGGGATTTTTGATGCATCCCGCGAACTGATACGCCGAATTAAGAACGACTTCGCTTATGAGCCTGAGGCGACTGAAATTTCAACGCCGCTGGCTCGGGCTTTTTCAGAGCGGCGCGGCGTATGTCAGGATTTCGCCCATATTATGATCGCAGGGTTGCGTGGGCTGGGCCTTCCGGCTGCTTACGTGAGCGGCTACATCCGCACGGTTCCACCCCCGGGCAAAAAACGGCTTGAGGGCGCTGACGCGACGCATGCATGGGTGTCGGTCTGGTGCGGCAGCAATAACGGATGGGTGGGGTTCGACCCCACGAATGCAATAGATGTTGCAACCGATCATATCGCGCTTGCTGTTGGGCGAGATTTCTCAGATGTCTCACC
>PLYS01000429.1 GCA_003153455.1 Betaproteobacteria bacterium
AGGCAGCGAGATTTAATGGACGCGCTAGCGCTGACTCAAGCAATCCGCGATCGCGCAGGCCTGCCGAGCCGCCATGCTCGGCAATCTGTTCGTCGTGCACCGCCAGGATGACCGACGGGTCGATCCAGGTCCAATTCTTCACTTCGCGAGTTCGCGCAGCACCGCGCGGCGGCGCTTCATGATCTTGCGCGCTGCTTTCATCTGCGCCTCAAACGCGGGGTTGTGCGGTGTAATGCGATAGCCGTCCGGCGCTTCGGTAATGAAGATTTCGTCGCCTTTTGCAAGCTTCAGGCGCGCGAGCACTTCCTTCGGCAGGATCAAGCCGAGCGAATTGCCGATCCGGGTGAGCTTCAGACTGAACATGGCGCGACTTCGCGGATTTCGATGTTATAACGGTTGTTATAATACCGCGGCCAGCGGACCGGAGCAACTGCGGCTTCTCCGGGGCGGCCGGGAGGCGGCATGAAGAGCCGTGAGGCGGGAGGGCGAGAAGCGAGAAGCGAGGAGCAAGGCGAAAGGCGAAAGGCGAAAGGAGAAAGGAGAAAGGAGAAAGGGGAAAGGGGCGTGGGATACTGCGGCCAGGGCAGTCGCTATGGCTTGACAGCGACGATCTTGCCGTCTTTCCAGATATAGATCGGCATGCCGTACCGACGCGCCGTCTCACGCGCGCGACGCGCCGCACGGCGCAGGCCGCGTGCGACCGCGCGCGAAAGTTGGTTCGGTTTGTCGATCCCGTTTTTCGATTTCATGGCGATTGCTCCAGCAGAACCGGTAGCGCACCGGAATTATCATACACTGACCACGAATCCGCCAGCGGCCGGTAAAGCCTAACGAAATTCACCCAACTCCGGCCATACCGGCGTAAGACGTCCCTGCGCGGCACATCGTGCCCTCCTTGCCTGACCCGGGCCGCAATCCTTCGCAGCGCGAGTTGTGGAGAACGAATCTTGAGGTAGACGATCTCGATGCGATAGCCCGCGTCCCGCCAACGCTTCAATCTTTCAGCGTATACCCGACCGCTCAACGTTGTCTCGAACGCGAAGTTCAGGCGCACCGCCGCCAGGCGATCCAACTCGGCGAGAAAGAGCCGGCCGGCCGTGACCGCCGCGATCTCCGGCCTCAGCGGGGACAGGCCGCTGGCAATCAGGTCAGCGTTCACGAAATGCACGATGCGGGCATCGATAGGCAAGAATTCGCGCGCAAAGGTTGTCTTCCCGGCGCCGTCCGGGCCGGCAATGACAATGCAACGCGGCCGAACGATTCGATTCGCTTTACGTCGCATCGCCAAAATGCGCGGAGTCGCAGGTCATCCCGCGTAAGCTGTCGCCCGGCCAGCATTTGCCGGGACTTGCTTCCTGGTCAGACTTGGTTATTAGCATTTTCCCCGCGAAGATTTTACGCTTTTTCGGCTGATAGCCGAAGCGGGAGAGCGGGAGAGCGAGAAGCAAGGCGAAAGGAGAAAGGAGAAATCAACAAGGGACAAGGAGCCGGGAGGGCGGGAGGCTATGCCGCAATCCGCTCGACGTGTGCAAGGTCTTTCGCGATGAGTTTCCGCGCCTCTTCCACATCGTAATCCGCCTGGAGTCCAAGCCAGAATCCTTCTGACGTGCCGAATGTCTTGGCAAGACGCAATGCGGTATCTGCGGTGATCGAGCGCTTGCCCAGCACGATCTCATTGATGCGGCGGGGCGGCACGCCGATCGCGCGCGCCAGCGCATTCTGGCTCAGTTTCATGGGGACGAGAAATTCTTCCAGCAACACTTCCCCGGGGTGAACATTCTTCAATTTGGCCATGACGGTTCCTCGTGTTTCAATGGTAATCAACACTTTCCACGTTGGCAGGCCCAGTATCAGTCCATACGAAACAAATGCGCCATTGTTTGGGTAGACGCGATCACTGCGCTTTGATGTTGCCCTGCTTTACGACCCGTGCCCATTTGGCCATCTCCGCCGCGACGAATGGGCCAAACTCGGCAGGGCCCATCTCGTCCACCTCCGCACCTTGGTCCAGCAACCGCTTCTTCGTTTCGGCTGCGGTCAGGACTACCGAGAGCTCCTTGTTCAGCTTGTCGACGATTGCCTTCGGCGTTCCGGCCGGTGCGGCGATACCAAACCACGGGCTCGCTTCGTACCCAGGCACGCCGGCCTCCGCGATCGTCGGCACATCCGGGAGAACAACGCTGCGCTTCGATCCGCCGATGCCCAGCACCTTGAGCCTGCCGGCGTTGATATGGGGTATGAAAGCCGAGAGCGTGCTGATACTGGCCTGGGTATGCCCGCCGAGCAGGTCCGTCACGGAGGGGCCAACGCCCTTGTACTGTACGATCATGATATCGATGCCGGCCAACATCCTGAAGAGTTCGGTCGAGAGGTGTGTGAAGCTGCCAACGCCCCCCGATGCGAAATCAAGCTTGCCGGGCTTTTTCCTGGCGAGCGCGATGAGGTCTTTTACCGAGTTGACCGGAACGCTCGGATGGACGACGAGCGCGCTCACCCCGGCCGCCATCCGGGCTATCGGGGTGAGGTCCTTGACTGGATCGTAGGGCAGTTTGTAGAGCGACGGATTGATAGTATGTGCACTGGAGAACAATAACAGCGTGTAACCGTCAGGCTTCGCCTTCACCGCGATTTCAGTGCCGATTACGCCACCTGCTCCGCCGCGGTTGTCCACGACTATCTGCTCGCCCCACTGCTCGGTCAGCTGAGCGGCGATTATTCGGCCGATGATATCGGCGGCCCCGCCCGGCGCGAACGCTACGATGAGCCGCACCGGCCTCGCCGGATAGGTCTGCGCCGCTGCCACACCGCAACAGAAGCTAACTGCAGCAACCAGCATAATTGCAAAGGGGCTTTCCACTACCTTCTTCATTTTTTTCCTCCTTTCCAACGCTGGGTCAAAGGGGCCACGCTCGAATTATGAGAGCGTATTGTGGGCCATATCCACACCCGGTCGGCCTCGCGGTTTGGCTTCTCGAAATTTGAGCGTGGCCCCTTTGATTCTGACCGCTTCGTAGCGCGAGTTCGTCAGATCGAGCGTGCCCGAGCACTCGATGAGCTTGAACGGGTCCGCGTTTTCATACAGGCTGTGCGAGGCGATGCTCTGCGGCGTGCACTTCAGTCCCGCATCCGGGGCTTCGACCACGAAGTGGTCTTTGCGCACCCACGCGAACATGCAGTCCGGCGTCTTGCGATTTACCACCGCCGCCGCGCCGCATTCCAGTATTTTCGCCGCGTGCCACGCGATCCCCTCGGGAAAGCCGCGCATCACGGGCAGCGCGGCGAAGATCGCGGTATCGCTCGCGCGGCCGGCCACAATGACGTCCGCACCCGCTTCGAGCGCGCGCATGAACGGCTCGGCTCCCATCATCCCGACTATGTGTTCACTGCGGTCGATGGTGGCTTCGTTGA
>PLYS01000471.1:0-1711 GCA_003153455.1 Betaproteobacteria bacterium
GGCTTCCTCGCTGGCCTCGCCAACCGACGCTAACGCCATGCGACTGGATCACCTCGCCGCGGCCGCAATTGACCATGTCCTCGGCCTATTGCTGCGCCGTGCTCTGTTCGCATTAGCAATCGCGACTTTCGCGATTGTCGCAATTTATCAGGGGACGGTGGCGGGGACGCTGGCGCTCGAGATGCAATACGGCGAAATGATCGCGCATCTGATCGTGGCCGCGACTTACGCCGCCGTGGCGCTGATCGCCTTCGTGAGCGCAGCGAACATCTACTCGCTCACCGAACTGAGCAAACACCTGCTGCACNNGGCTATGCTCTGGCCCGTAAAGGCGACCGAGCTCCCAGCTAACGCGCGCGCGCACCCGCATCGACCTGGCCTTGGTTAGTCGAGCGGACGCGACGATGATTGTGGAGGATTTTTCGGGCGATCCACTTGCGCAACTCCTCCAGCACCAGCATGCCGGCTCCCAAGGCGATCAGCAGCAACCATAGCTCGCCCGGAACCGGAGCCGTGCCGAGCAGCCAATTTCCCGCCGGCGTGTAGTTGATCAGCAGCGCCAGAACGATTTCCAGCACCACGCCCCATACGATCAGCCGGTTGCCGAAAAGACCCGTCGAAAACACCGACCGTACCGAACTCCTGCACAGGAATACGCTGACGATCTGCATAACGATGATGGCACTGAGGCAGGCGGTGGTGGCGCGCAGATAGAGCGGGTCGTTTGCCGCCAAGCTCTGCCCGTAGCTCCAGCCGCCACCGAGCAGAACGAAGAAGAATGCGGCCATCGCGATGGCCGCTTCGATCAATCCTAGAAAAAGATAGGCGCGCGATGCCACGGACCAGTTCAACAGTCTCTCCGTCTGTGGGCGCGGCGGCCGTCGCATATCCTGCGGATCCGGCCGTTCCACACCGAGCCCGAGCGCGGTCAGCGAATCCGTCCCCATGTCGACGGACAAGGCCTGAATTGGCGTGAGCGGCAGGGGAATCATGAACAGGACGAATGCAAGAAAGGGAACCAGCTCGGCGACGTTATGGACCAGGACATAGGTGAGAAACCTACGGATATTCTGGAACACGGCGCGCCCCTCCTCGACCGCGCTCACGATGCTGGCGAAATTGTCGTCCATCAGCACCATATCGGCCGCCTGTTTCGCCACGTCGGTGCCGGTGATTCCCATGGCGATTCCAATATGGGCGCACTTGAGCGCCGGCGCGTCGTTAACTCCGTCCCCGGTCACGGCCACGATGTGCTTCTTATTGATCAGCGCTTGCACGATGCGCATCTTCTGGTCGGCGCCCGCCCGAGCGAAAATGATCTCCGGCTCGTCGAGCGCAAGCTGAAGGCCGACGGCCGAAAGTCTGCGCAACTGATCACCGGTGATCACGTGTGGCCGTTCTGACTGGATCAGGCCGATCTCGCGGGCAATCGCTGTGGCCGTGCGTGGATGGTCGCCCGTCACCATGATGACCTTGATTCCGGCCTCGCGGCATTTTTGTATCGCACCTGGAACCTCGGCGCGCGGCGGGTCCTCGAGCCCAACCAGTCCGAGAAAGACCAGATTGTGCTCGAGTTCGTCGTGGCGGAACGTGGCGGGGAGCTTTTTCGACGCGAAGGCGAGAACGCGCAGGCCCCGCTCGGCCATCGCATCCTGCGCGCCAACGATCCGTGCGCGCGTCGGCCCGTCGAGCGAACGCACCTGCTCGCCGG
>PLYS01000471.1:1759-4233 GCA_003153455.1 Betaproteobacteria bacterium
TCGCCGAGGAGCGCGCCGCTCCCGTCACGGCCAGAATTCTTCACGTCATGGCAAAGACTTGCACACATGAAGAAGTCGCGGTGGCGCAGTGCAAGCTCAGCGCTTCCGTCCATGGCGGCCATCGAATGGCATTCGTCACCGAGCAGCAGTTCGCGAACGCGCATGCGGTTCTCAGTGAGCGTGCCGGTTTTGTCGGTACAAATCACTGTCGCCGAACCGAGCGTCTCCACGGAAGTCAGGTGACGGATGAGGACGTTGCGCTTTGCCATGCGCTGGGCGGCGAGCACGAGCGCGAGNNAACGTTCCAACTATGAAGAATACGACACCAATGCCAACCGCGAGGACGGCAATCAATCGACTGAGATAGGCGAGCTGTCTGCGCAGCGGTGAAACGACTGCATCGCGGGTCTGGGAAAGGTGAGCGATCCGGCCGAATTCGGTGAGCGCTCCAGTGGCAAATACCAGCGCCCGCGCCTGTCCGGACACGACCGATGTTCCCGCCAGAAATATATTGCTGCTGTGGACCAGGTCGTCCTCTGCGGACGGGGCAACGCTGAGCGCCTTCGAGACGGATTCCCCGGTCACGGTCGCGTTATTGACGCGAACGCCAAATCCCTCGATCAGGCGACAATCGGCCGGAACATTGTTGCCGGCTTCGAGGAGTATGATGTCGCCGACGACGATCTGCTCGGCCGGCAACTGCATGATCGTGCCGTCACGAAGTGCGCTGACCTGTTGCGGAAGCAGCTTCTGCAAGGCCGCCAGGGTCTGCTCGATGCGGTATTCCTGCCAGAATGAAAACACCCCGCTGATCAGGATCACGGCGATGACGGCGTAGCCGATCCGAGCCATGCCCTGCCCCGGTTCGAACCATTCGGCCAGAAAGGCGAGTCCGGCGGCACACCAAAGGATGACCGAGAAGAATCGGGTGAATTCCTTCAGCAGGCGCCACCATGCCGGCTCTGCGGCGACCTTTTCCACACGGTTGGGGCCGAATTCTTGCCGCCTGCGTTCGGCCTCGGATGACGACAGCCCGCCGGATCTGCTGCGGACGCTGGCCAGCGCATCATCAATGGACAGCTGGTGGATTTTCATTGCGGATTTCAGTTTCGAGCGGCCCTCATCCGATATTGGGCTGCCGGACCGTTTGCACTCTATGGATCGAAATGCCCCATCGGGCCGAGGTCCATCCTTGGCTGCAGCGGCGGCGATTGCCATTGATCTCCGTCAACGAGGCATATTGTTTTGAAAAGAAATAGATCCGCCCTCGTTGGGCCTACCTGAAGTATTTTTTGGCATCAGCAGGACCGATATACGCCTCCTGTTGACACATTTGAGACTTGGCACATTTAAGACTTGGCACATTTAAGACTTGGCACATTTGAGACTTGGCACATTTGAGACTTGGGGCGACGCCTAATTTGAGTCCGCAAGGCACCCCAAAACGGGCGCCAGTGGAAAAAATCTGACGCTCGGTACCCACCATAGGAGCTCACGCGCGCCTTTGCTGTTGGACCGACTTTGGCACATCGATTCAGTTATTGCAGCGCGATATTATTGCAGCGATTGGGGGAATAGCGGACGTGACGCGGACATCGCGAAAGCGACGTGAAAGACCCAACTCGGACTTCAGGCAGCGAGCGTGAGCTAACGCTGCGCTCTCAGAACGGCACGGTGGCGCGAACGTTGCTTGAGCAAATTATGTAGTTCGCACCTAAGCCGCCAAGCTCGCCGCCGAGCGAACGGACGCGCCAGCCCACTCGACGTATGCCTGTTGTTGGCAGCACGCCCCGAAGTTTCCAAAATCGTAAGCGTGAGTTGGCCATGGCGCCAGCCAATGTCGGTTCATTTGCTAAAAACTGTAAAAGGCGCTTCTACAAAAATTGGGACTCATTCGGCGAACGTCGGGTAGGATTGCGACAGCCCGGCGCGACGTCCGGGCTCGATTGCTCTCGGGAGGGACCATCCATGAGAATCGACCAAGCCGCCAGCCGGCGCAAGTTCCTGCAATTCCTGGCCGCCAGCCCGCTGCTCGCCAGCTCGACCGCGCTCGCCGAGACACTGTTGCCAAAGGCGAAGCTGCCGGACCCACTGATGTGGGCGCCGCTCGATCCGAACAACCTGATCAAGAATCCGAAGGACGCCATCAACGTCTTCGACTTCGAGCCGGTGATGCGCCAGAACGTGCCGCCGGCGCATTTCGGCTACATGGCGTCGGGCATCGACGACGAGGTGACGCTGCGCGCCAACCGCGAGGGCTTTTTGAAATTTCAGCTGCGGCCGCGCCGGCTGGTCGATGTCTCCAAGGTCGATACCAGCATCAATATCCTCGGCACGAAATTCAATTCGCCGATCATCATTGCGCCGACTGGCGGACATAAGGCCTATCACGAGGACGGCGAGATCGGCGTCGCCAAGGCGGCCAAGATCGGCGACCATCTCCAGATTCTCTCGACCCAGGCCACCACCTCGGT
>PLYS01000377.1 GCA_003153455.1 Betaproteobacteria bacterium
CTTGACGTCGACATCGACGATCTCGCTGTTGGGATGGTACTCGACCATGCCTTTGTAAGGCCCGTTCCATGCCGCCATGAACAGGCCTTTTTTCGATACCACGTCCTCGTTGGCGTCCAGGATCAGCACCTTGGATTTCGGCTTGGCGGTCTTGAAGTAGTAGGCGACCTGGCACGCGCGCTCGTACGGTCCCGGCGGGCAGCGATACGGCGCTCTCGGAATGTGGATCGCGTATACGCCGCCGTCGCGCATCGCTTCGAGTTGCTTGCGCAGCGCGACGGTTTGCGCCCCGGCCTTCCACCCATGCAGCACGCGTTCCTGTGCCGCGGCATTGTTGAGTCCCGGAATGGTCTCGTACATGAAATCGATACCGGGCGACACAATCAGCCGGTCGTAGCCGAGTGTGGCGCCGGATGCGAGCCGCACTTCGCGCTTGACGGGATCGACCGCGATCGCGTCGTCGCGCACCATTTTCACGCCGTATTTTCCGAGACCGCCATAGCCGACGGTGATATCGGCAAGTGTCTTGCTGCCGCCCAGCACCAGATTGCTGATCGGGCACGAAATGAATTCGCCGTTGCGCTCAACGAGCGTGACTTCGATGTCGGGCGCCCACATGCGGATGTACTTGGCAGCGGTCGCGCCGCCGTAGCCGGCGCCGATCACCACCACGCGGCCCGCGCTCGTTCCGTAGCCGGTTCCCGCACAGCCGGCAACCGCGGTAACGCCCGCGCCCGCCGACATCCATTTCATGAATTCGCGTCGATTGAGTGTCATGGCCGCCCCCTTATTTCTTCTGCGCCGCGAAATACGCGGCCATCTGTTCGATCTGCTCGTCGGTATAGCCCTTGGCGAGCTGGTGCATGATGGTCGCCGGCCGCCGGCCGTTTTTGAAATCCTGCATCTGCTGCACCATATAGGCCTTGTCGACGCCGGCGAGACCGGGGAGCGTGCCGACGCTGCGGCCGTCGGTGCCGTGACAGTTGGTGCAGGTTGCCGCCATGCCGCGCACGTAAGCCGCATCCTGGGCGTGCGCCGTTGACCATGCACACGCGGCGACCAGCAGCAGTGCCGCGGAACAAGTTACCAGCCTTATTTCCATGAGCCCCCCCTGGCGTGATGATAACGATACGGCGGCCGCGCCGACCGGCGCATTAACCGCGACTGCTGCGAATGTGCTTGCCCAGCTTGAGCAGAAACTGCAGAGTCTGTTGAGATTCCGATTCGCGCATCATCTGCCATAGGCCGCCGAGCCCGCCCTGAGCCGGCTTGGCTTTGGCCGTGTCGGCCGCCGCAGCATCAACGCAGTTAAGGAGCTGCTCGAGGTGGTCCATGCGCTCGAGAAGCTTCGGCAGCGTGGTGGCAACGCGCTCTAGCGCGCCCGACGCCTCCATGTGCTCCATCATTTCGACCAGGCGCCCGGCTCCGCCCCGGCTCAACCGGTCAAGCAGCGACAGACCTTCGCCCACGGTCTCGGCGATGCGGCCCACCATCTCATCGGTAAGCGCGTCCTCGGCGGAGCTGTAAACGCGTGCGAGCTGCGCGAGGCGATCCAGGTCGCCATCGGCAACCATCCGCGACAGCACCGGCAACGCCTTCTCGAGACCCGACCGGTTGACTTGATCGAGCAGGCCCAAGCCACCGCCGACCGCCTCGCTCAAACGACCGACCATCTCGTCCGTCAGCGCGTCCTCGGCGGAGCTGTAAACGCGCGCGAGCTGCACCAGCCGCTCGAGGTCGCCGTTGTTGACCATTTGCGCGAGCGCGGGGATCGCTTTGCCCAATCCTGCGCGGTTCACCTGGTCGACGAGCTCCATCGCATCGCCAGCCGTACCGGCAAGCCGCGTGACCATCTCATCGGTGAGTGCATCGCGCGCCGCTTCCGCGAGACGCCGCATTTCCTCGCTGGTGCCGTTCACTTCATTGGCTGTTGTAGCCATGGGAACCTCCGCCTAAAGCAATCCGCGCGCCGATATCCAATACAACTTGTTATAGGCCATCTTGAACCAGTGCACCGCCCGCGTCGGGGCTTTCGGATCCGGGGGATTCTGGTAATCGAACATGGCATAGGTCGCCCGATCCTTTCCCGCCTCGATGAAGCAGAAAACCTTGCCGTCATAATCGCGCACCGGGGCTCCGAGCTTCACCGTCGCCGCGATGTTTTCGCTCAACGCCTCCGCTTCGAAATGGGCAGTCGAGCCCGCCTTGCTGATCGGAATATTCGTGGTATCGCCGAGCACAAACACATTGTCGCGGCCCTCCATGTTGAGCCGGTGGCGATGCGTCGGAATCCACCCGCGCTCGCCTAATTTGTTTTTCTCGATCACTTCCATGCCGCGATGCGCAGGAATCGTGATCAGCAGATCGTAATCCGTCTCCGTTCCCTCTTCGCTCCGCACGATCTTCCTGGCGCCGTCCACTTCCTTGAGGTTGAACAGTGTCTCGTAGGTAATCCCGAGGCGCTCAAATTCCGGCGTCGCCCATTTCGCGACGTTCTCCAGCGAGTGAACCCGGCCGATGGGATAGGTGTAATGGATTTTGGTCTTGTCGAGAATGCCGCGGTCCTTGAAGTAATCGTACAGCATGAAAGTGATCTCGAGCGGCGCCATCGGGCATTTGTGCGGCACTCCCATGGCAATCACCACCTTGCCGCCCTGGAACTGCTGCAGCCGCTTTAACATCTTGAGCGCCGACTCTTCGGTGTAGAACATCTCCGCGTGCTCGCCCAGCCCCGGCGTTTCCTCCGGCACCGGCCGCGAACCGGTCGCGATTGCCACGATGTCATAGCCGTGCACTTTTCCGCTCTTGGTCTTGACCTCGTTCTTGTCGAGCCGGAACTCTTCGGCCGGGTCCACGTGAAATTCGATCCCCGGCTCGAGCAGGCTTCTCTGGTCGCGATAAAGTTCGTCCGGCGTCGTGCGGCCGACAGCGAGGTAAAGCAGACCCGGCTGATACATATGCTTGTCCGATGCAGAAAGCATGGTCAGTTGCACCTTGCCGGCTTTCATCTCGCCACTCAGCCGCCGTGCAAGGTTGTTGGCAAGTATCGTTCCGCCCATGCCGCCGCCTACGATGAGTATTCTCATATCCGCCTCCTTAAGTGTTCAGCTGGTCAAACGCCTCATTTGAGCTTCTTTACCACGATGTGCCAGACGCCGCTTTCTTCGCTCGTGCCGATAAACTCGTGTTTCACCTTGCGAATCCACTCCGGAATGTCGTTGGCGGAGCCCTTGTCGGACGACAGCACTTCCAGTTCATCGCCGACCTGCGCTGCCTTCATCGCGGCTATCAACTCCATGAGCGGGCCCGGGCAAAAGCTCCCGCGCGCATCCACGATTCTCCTGCCCGCCATGGCTTGCCTTTCTCCGATTAAAAGGTCCACACCTGAGCGTCGCTGGCATCGTCGAGAAACCGGGTCAAACCCATCGGCTCAGACAGGTAAGGTTCGAGGTCGCTTTGTTTGAGCTGCAGGATATCCATGGCCATCGAGCACGGATAGATTTTGGCCTCGCCGAGCTCAGTCGCCTGCCGGAATAGCTGATCGAACGGAGGGACTCCTTTCTCTTCGAGCAGACGTCCAACGTCGCCCTCCACCGGCGCGCGCTTGACGGCGTCCTTCGTGAAATAGGGCAGTGCATTCATGGAAAAGAAAACCCTGACATCATTGCCGCTTACCGCACCGACCGATGCAACCATTGCCGCCATCTGCAGCCGCTCGCGTGACCCTGATACCACCATAATGCTGATCTTGTTGCTCATATCGCTTCGTGTTGTAACCTGATCGAGCGTGGCGACAACGGCGGCGGACGGCACCGCCGTCCTGATCACCGGCACTCGGCGCCCCGAATGATGACGTTTAGTTTCCGCATTCTACGCGGCGGCGTCAAGCGCTTACCAGCCACGGGATGCAGATTAAGCAATAACGCCGCAATGCTGCGGCGCTCGAGCGGGCGCCGGCGACCGGGATGAGGCTAGACGACGCTCGCCTCTTCCTCGGCGAATACCAGCCGCACCTGCTGCTGGGCGTCGAGGTCGACGGTGACCTTGCCGCCATTGGCGAGCCGGCCGAACAGCAGCTCGTCAGCGAGCGCGGTGCGGATGGTGTCCTGGATCAGGCGCGCCATCGGCCGCGCGCCCATCTGCGGGTCGAAGCCTTTCCTGGCGAGATGCTCCTTGATCGCCGCCGTAAAGCTGACCTCGACTTTCTTCTCGTGCAACTGCTCTTCGAGTTGCATCAGGAACTTGTCGACCACGCGCATGATGATGTCCCGGTCGAGCGCGGCGAACGAAATGATCGCATCGAGCCGGTTGCGGAATTCCGGCGAGA
>PLYS01000449.1 GCA_003153455.1 Betaproteobacteria bacterium
TCATTACTTCTCTGTCAGTTCGTTGTGAGCCTCAGTGTAATTAGGCAATTTGTTACACCCTCCGGGCCGCCAATATAGGCTGGCCGCCCATCAAGGCGCTTGAGTTGCTGCATAAATAGTAGAGTGGGATCCTGTTTCTGCAATTCACTTTCGTCCCGGATCAACGTCGCCCAGGTAGAACCTCCATCTCCGAGTCTGGACAGGCATATCCAGCGTGCAGGAGCGAGTTGCTTATTCACCCAATCAAGAAACTCTTCGAACAAATGATGGCGCCAGAATTCTGTGCGCGTACGATAGACCTCGCGGGTTTCCGGCTCGCACAGCTTACAGACATATCCAAGCGGCGTGTGCAGCGGATCGGCTTCGAAGTCAGCGACGATGTCGAAAACCTGTTCATCCATTTTCGCCAGAACGATCAACTCTCCTGCGAACAGGCTTGTCGAAATCACCGGCGTAATACCCATGAAGGTCAGGTCGAGGCACCTGCGACTGCGTGCCATTGTCCGCAGCGGAATGACGAAGCGTCCGGCGTTTTGTCGATACCAGGTCAGAAATTCCCGTTGAATACGCGGGCCGGCCCGCTCAGCCACTACCATCCTGGCATCGCTGTCCTGCGCCCGTAAAGATAAGGTTGCTGGTTCACGTCGCGTATTCCCGCGGCTTCGGCGGGTTTCCCCTGTCGTCACACACTCTTGGCGGGGGCAGGCTTCGGCAAAACCTCGTCCATCGCGCGCTCCAGGAGCCCAACGACGCGAGGTGCGAGTGCGGGATGGCGCCCGCACACTTCCTGCGTACGCGTGAGTGACCGAGTGAGCTGGCGATAGACCGTTTCTAACTCCTGCAGCGGCAAAATCGACGTCGCAGTCCGCTCAGCATTGACACGCATCGCCGCTTCCATGTTGCCGCCACGATATGCGGTCTTCGCCACGTGCTCCCACGCTTCAGTATAGGCACTCTGGAGACGATAAACGGTCGCCTCCCGCTGTAGATCGCGGCGGATTGCAGCCATCGCCGGATTGTTTTTTGCAAGCTGCTTGGTGATCAGGGGAAGCAGCTCCAAAAGCAGCAGTCCCACCTGCAGCAGAACGGCATTAAAGGCGATTTGCGGGTAGTCCTCCTTGACCCGTGCGAACGCACGCTCCCGCGCGGAGCCATCTGCCGCCACTTGGTGCGCCATGGCCTCGATCTCCGACTTCTGTGAGGCCGCGGCGTTTGTGGAATGCGCCAACATTGCCTCGGCAGCCTTTTTGGCTTCGGCGCTTTCCTGGATGCGCTCGTCCAAATCGGCAGCCCATGCTCGTTTCGCGGCAAACGCTGAGGCGTTCATCGCCTTGCACGCAAGGTTCTTTTCTCGAAGTCGGCGTCGCAGGACCGCCGACTCGTCCGGGTTTTCGGGGGCCGCCCGTGATAGCAGGTCGGAAAGCGCCGAGGCAAGCCTGCTTGCCTCTTCCGCGCAGCGGTGCGCCGCATTGAGCTGCGCCTGTATCTCCGCGGGCAAGCTCTTTCGCTCCCGCCGTAAGCGTTCTTCAGCCTCCGCAAGTGACTCGGCCCGACTACGCCCGCGATCGAGGTCGTGCAGCTGCTCCACCTGGCGCGAGGACTGGAGCTTGTACTCGAGCTCGATTTTGCTCGCAGCTTCGACAATCAGCCCGCGGTACATCCAGAGGACGATCTCGTGGGCGATAAAGTAGCTCGTTATCAGGACCAGCACGAACCTAAAAGCCAGCATGAGAACCCTTGACCACCGACTGGACGGATCCACGGCATCCGAAGCGATGATAAGAGGCCGGTCTACGCCAACGACAATCACCAATGCGTAGGCGAATCCGGCCATCCCGGCGAGGACGAGCCGCATCGCTGGCTCAAGCCCCGGCGCGATGAGGTTCGCGCCCGCGTAGACAGCCATGGCAAGAAACGCGAGTGGAAAGGTCACAGTTACCAGCGACCAGCCGATCGCAAACACGATTTGCCGGGACTCGTGACCAAAGCCTTCCAGCCGCTCCGGGTCCACGCCGGCCGCGCGCGCCAGCAGTCTGGCAAGCGTTTTTGCCATCAATCCTCCGGGCTGATGATCTTTTCCCGGACGGGGCTGCCGCGCCTTAGGGCGCCGGCCACCTCGGCAGCGGCCGATGCGTCCTGCGTTGCAACTCTTGCCAAGGCCGCACCAAAGCGCTCGAAGAGCGCCTGCTGACGTGCTGCAGCGTCGGTCTGAAGCATTTCCCGAAAATCGCCCGCGGCCCGGGCCAGTTCCTCGCCCGCCCCATCGAGCATCGGCATCAGCTCGCGCACGTTCCTGGCGATGCGCTGCTCCGCATCAGCGAGCAGGCTGCGGTGTGCCTGCTGCAGCAAATCCTGCGCGCGCACGTATGCCTCCAGTACCGGGGTCGCCCTGCTTTCGTATGCGCGCATGGTGACTTGAGCTGGAATGACTTCGAACTCTTTCACGGAATCTGCCATGGCTGGCTCCTACTTGATGGTGTTCTGCAGGTGGTCGGTCGCCGAATTGCTGAGCGTATCCACTGCTTTTTGCGCACGGATGAGAGCGCGCGTCTGCTCATCCAACGTGTCGATCGTCCAGGCAGTGAAGCGAGCGACCTGCAGCTCGGCTTCCTCCGGGGTGAGCTTTCCTTCCTCCGCGAGTTGCCCGATCTTGTGCGCGATGCGTTGGCGCAGCCCTGCAAGCCGGACCGCGCCTTCGGCACCCACTTCGATGAGGCGTTCCTGAACCACACCATTTCGAACCGCGATATCCGTGGCAATCGCACCCAGCGCGGTCACTGCGTTGGCGACGAGTACGCCCTTCAGTTCCGTCTGCTGGCTGCGGATCGCGGTGGTGATGACGTCGACTGTTGCTTCGACGTGTGCCTCGGTAATGGCAATCGCACCCTTCTGACGGACCTTGTCCTCGGCGCAACTCACCTTGAAGGCACTGATGACGCCCAACCGGCTCTTGAATTGGGCGACGGCCGTCGCCGGATTCCCGACGGGGACACCCGACGCGATCTCACCGGAGGGCTCCTTTGCGCTCGGTGATGGTGCCTGCACGGTAAGGCTGTGGCTCTTCAGTTTTAGATAATCTTTCATGAGATCTCTCCTATTCGCTCGTTGCTCTATCGTCAATTGATTTTGGCTGCCTTCGAAACCAGCCGCCCAGCCACAAAAGTCATGGTGATCTGCTCGCCGGGAGAAGGTGCCCAAGTCAGTTCCTCGTAGGCGATGCCAAGGTGTTCTTGCTGTTTTGAGGAGGTCGGCGCACCAAGGATCATGACGACCGCGTCCTTGCTGTCGGCCGCATGAATCTTTTCGTAGGCCGAGCGCATCTTGTCCGCGCTCTGCTGGCGGGGTGTGCAGGCAAGAAGGCTTGCGAGGATCAGGGTAGCGAGTAGTGTTTTCATTTTTCCTGCCTGAACGTAGACAATTCGGACAACGACCTTCCCGAGGTGACGCTCCTCGAATGTCTCAAGTTCTGAAATAATTGCAGCGACTGCAATTCCCAATCGCCGAATTCGCATGAACTGTTTGCCGCGCACATGGAGAACTCTTGCGTGACCTCCCTCGCGGCGTCCGGTAAAGGACTCACGGCGGCTGAAATGGAGTTTTCCCGGGCTGAAACAGTGCTTTGCTCGGATGCGACCCGGTTAGAGAATCTTGAGTGAGGTGTCATGCCGGCAATGGTAACCGGCTCGCGCGTCAAATTGCGTCGTGTATAAGAACCGCCAGCAACACTGAGGTGGTTCGATGGTGTGCCTGGCATTTCGGCTAGTTTCTGGGTGTCAACGTGCCCCCCCGCGACACAATTCGACGCGGTGGCAATTTACACTCTTCGCATGCACTTGAACCCCGAAGTCGCCAATGAAAACGCGGAGACGGACTGGATCCTCGGCGGACCCTACGACCGCGGCAATGCAAGGCGCTGGTTAGCCTATCCGGCGCTGCAGACGAATGGGAGCGCCGACGGCGTGCTGCTGCCCGGACGGTCGATGCTTGTCATCGAGCTCGCGGACAAGCGGCTTATTGTTCTCAATCTTAATTATCAACGCAACTGCGAGCCGCTGGACCATGGGCTAATCGACCGCCTCGCTGCCTGTGCAATGGCACACCTCGATCGAAACTACGACGGCCTGGTGGAGATATGGCGCCGCAAAGGCATGACCCACGTGCAGTTCCGCGGCTTGCATGAGTGTTTTGGACCGAAGAACCAGCGCCCCCCCGAGATCGCGTGGTCTTTTGCGCTGCATTCCGATAGCGACCCGCTCCAAGCCCTTTTCGCCAGTCCCGAACGGCTTCACACGTGGATCGACGACAGAGGAGGAAAGCCCCTGCCACCCGCGGCGGGCGAGGTATTCCGCCACAACGCGGCATGGCGGGTACTGCACAAGGAAAAAACGGTAGGCGCGCCCACCGTCAGTGCCCGAGTGCGATTTATTGCTGGGCTCGATCGATGGTCTTTGAAATACGTTGTCCAGCAGAAGTTCATCCGCGGTACAACGTACAACTATCTGCAAGGCGAGGGCTGCAGCATCAAGCAGCAAAGGAGGCGTCAGGCGGTGGAACGGCTGCCGATTCTCGCCGCCGCTGCATCGGACCCCGACGCGGGCCGCGGCGGCCTACTTATCGCCATCGACAATGGCGTCGCGGGAAGCAAGGCTTTGGCAATCGCATATCGGATCCCGCTCTGGGTTACGCGCAGGCTTCAAGGCGTCCGTGCGCAATGGCTTAACATGCTGGATCCTGAGCGACCGGAGAGACATCGGGAACTGCGGTACCTCCTGCGCGTTCTNNCACCGCGTCGCCGGCGCATTGCTTCGAGAACTAGGCTCCTCGGGTTGGCGCGCCGCCCGACGCCGAATCGAACGTCAGTATGGCTCCCTGCATGAATTCGACGGTTGCATGGAGTTCTTCAGGTATCTGGTGCTTCTCTTTCGCAGCGTGGAAGGCAGGCATGAGCGCGCTGGCGTCTGTGACCAGCGACGTCCCCGCACGCCCGAGCCTGGGAACGAGCAGATCATTGTTGAGATTTTGCGGAGCACGCCGGCACGTCTTCTAAGCGCGGCGCGGCATTGGAAACAGGCCGAACTGTGCGAGGCAATCGCGCGCCAGGCGGCGCATTCGAAGGGCGCACCGCTGGAATTCCCGCTGCGGGATCCGCTGCTAATGCGTGGCTATTTGATTCATCCACTTCTTGATCAAGCGGCGATGGTAATGGAGGGGCTGGCCATGCATAACTGCGTTGGACAGCTGTACCACCAGTGCAGGGTTAGCTCGCAGCGCATGTTCTCCATCCGCGACCAGACCGGCAACAGACTATCGACGTTCGACCTTTCGTTCAACGTTGCTGGTGAACAGGATGGTGTGGACATACTCGACATCGCGGTCAACGACCATCGCGGGCGCGCCAACCGCGATCCTGGGAGGGAAGCGCAGGAGGTCGTGGGCGCATTTGTGGCCTATTTGAAGGAAAAAGCCGAGTGCTTGCAGTTGCGTGAATTTGTAATGATGAACGCCGATTCTGCGCACGAAGCGCTGATCGAAGTTTGGAGCCTAGACGAAGGGGAAGCAGACGCGGTGGCGGCAAAGCTCCGCGCAGCGGCGTTAGTGGCCAGGGAATACTTAAGCGACCTGCTGATAAGGCTCTAGCCGGCAGGGCGACGAACGATGCCTTGGCATTACGACCAACGCCGCCGATTAGCGAGAATGATCTTTCGATCCCCTGCTGGGCTGCGGCAACTGATGCCTGTTGTCGAATGACAGCGCGTTTACCTCGGGCGCAAACCTCTCAAACAGGCCCAGCACCATCGGATCATCGTCTACGAAATGCGTAACGCTGTGCGTCAGGGAGTAGTCTACCTTGAGCCATAGGTGACGATGATACCAATCCAATTCGGCATGGGGACACATGGTCTGGGCCGCGCTGAAGTTGGGCAGTAGGTAAAGCGCGGTGAAGGTAACGCCCAACTGTTTCAGTTCCAACAGGGTTTCGGGTCTTGCCTCGGGAGAGCGGGAAGACACAATATGCACCTCGCGGCCTGTCTCCAGCCACTTCCTCGCGACTCGCGCGAAGAAATCCGGATCGGCAGTGATAGTGCCATCGATGTCTAGCGCGATGCGGTGCACGATCATAATGGCGTCAGGCAATTGACACCACAATGAAACGCGGATAGATGCACGACACGTTCTCCGACGAACAGCGCGCCACCGGCGAGCTTTTCCCCACTCATTCTAACGTCCTCGCCTTCGCCGAGCGCCGGGTAGCATTCTGCTTTCGCGTTCTTGATGCGCTCGATCAACGCGCGAACATCGTCGAGAGAGGGCGCGGCGCTTTCGTTGGCTTCGACCTCAATCGCGTCCAATGTGTAGCTTGACACCAGCTTCGCGAGGAACTTGCCAAAGGTCTTGTCGGAGTCGAAGAGCTCCAGGCCCATGACATTGCCGGCAACTGCGAACACGGCGCCCGCCTGCCCCTTCGTCCACTTAAACGCCTGCTGATAGTCGGCAAGGTGAGCGTGATGCCCCTCGTAGATGTCGGACATCGAGCCCGTCGCTGACGCCGTGTGCATGCGGTTCTGCTTGAAGGCGATGTCATCCCAGATTGCGGACTGGTTCGATCTGCGGTTCCCGGTAGATGCCATGGATTGCGAGACCTGCTCCATCTTCTTTGCGCGCAGCCCGGCATAGAGGCTGCGCTGCTGCGAACGGAATTCGCGCGTGCGGTAGGCCCAGCGTCCCGCTTCGACGCAGGATACGGGAATCACGATCTGCTTCCCTGCGCCGACCAGGATCGTGATGTTGAGGATGCGGTTCTGTCGCGCACCGACGAGTTCCTCGCCGTCGACCAGCAGGACTGGCTTGTCGGCGCGGTTGTCGAACGCGAGTTCCGGGACGTGCCCGCCCTCTGAAATCTCGGTAACGCGGGAAAGGCTTGCTTCGAACGCCTCATCGAGCGTGAGGTAATTGGCGTCCCCGTTCACGGGGCCGGCGAGCGGAAACATGGAGAGATTGCGAAATGCCTGCGGCGCGCCGATCGCGAGGCGGCCAAGAGTTGCGGATAGGGTATGCATGGCGGCTCCTTATTTGATGTTCGTCAATATAGCGCACCCTTGCGACAGAATATGACGTGCTCGCATCGTGGCTGCCTGGCGCGGTGCCGATGGGGAAGACCTGGGTGCAGCCAGCGCGGATTGGGGCTACGCAAAAAAAAACGAGGCGGTTAGGTCGTGACGCTGGCGTGGCCCGGCTTGCTGGCGAAAGCCAAGACGGCATCTTCCACCGTCGTCCGGATGAATGCCGAGGTCGTCAAAGCGCTGCGCAAACCGGAGGTGCGCGAGCGCATCCTTGCGCTGGCGATGGAACTGGGCGGGAACACGCCCGAAGAGTTCAAGGCGAATATGAAAGCCGACCTCGCCACGTGGACCCAGGCATTGAAGGATGCCAGTATCCCTATCGTTACGCAGCGGTAATCCCTTCATATCTCGCCTTTCTCTCGCGCGGTAAGCCCAATTGATGCGACACAATTCGTCGCGGCATCAGATACACTGATTCCCTGATCGCAAAAGGCAGTCCCGCCGACTGGCGGCCACGTTGTTGCGGGGCGCGAAGCGACCACTGCAATTGGGTGGAGCCCAATTTCTTATTGGTCACGAGGCCGGAGGAGACATAATGAGCTTTCAGCAAATGAAGACGGTAATTGCTAACGCCTATAACCAGAATGCCGAATATGTTCGAATGAAAAATGCGTCCGGAGTTTTCGAAGGGAAACGAAGAATCCCGGTACTATCTGGCGACTCGGGAACCGGAAAGACCGCTTGCGTAGAAGAATTCGCCAAAGAACGCGGATTTGAATTATTGAGGATTGATTGCTCTTTCGAGCCCGCTAATTTCCTTGTGGTCCACTTGCACCAGGCGTTGGGCCGGTTCAGAAAGGACAGCTCAGGGACCATTATCCTGCTGGACAACATCAACGAAGCCGACGAGGAGTGGCTTTCGCTTCTGGATCAGTATTCGCGCAATTTCCTGGACGCTACGATGAAGCTCGGCAAGGTCGACGATCAGGGCGAGGTGATTCACCCCGTGGAATGGACCTCACACGCGGTGAAAGTCGCAAGCATCCCCGAGCAAATATTCGTCGTCGGCGAGATGAGGCCTGAATGACTCGGCTGCGCAGCATGCCGTACTCAGTGCGACGCATTTCGACGTGGTGGAGGGTTAAGCTTACTGCCTGATCGCAGTGCATTGCTGTTGACGAGTGGCCACTCGCCGCTGGCTGCGATGTTGGATTAACACAAGGGGAACCCAATGGCAACGAAGCGAAAGCGCAAGCAGGCTTTATACAGCGGAGGAAACGGTGAAAGTCTGGAGACGGCCATCATTATTGGCGCAAAAAGCACCTCGACCGGTGTACCTGCTGAATACGATTACATCATTGGAAAACATGGCCCGGCGAACGTCCGCTGGAAACTGATATCCCAACGGCTAAGGGAGTCCGCGGGCAGGGATTACGATATTCTGAATATCGAGTTGGACAATGGCGAGAAGCGGTCGTATTACTTCGACATAACGGAGTTCTTTTGCAAGTAAGCCCCAAAGGTACTGGTCGCCGCGACTTACCGGGACTGACATTCCGGTCTTCGGCTGGGCTGGGGCAACTGATGCCGGTTGTCGAACGAGAGCGCAGCCACCCGGGGCGCAAAGCGCGCAAACAGGCCCAATACCATTGGATCATCGTCCACGAAATGCGTAACGCTGTGCGTCCGGGCGTAGTCCACCTTGAGCCACAGGTGGCGTCGAAACCAATCCAGTTCGGCATGGGGACACAGGGTCTGGGCCGCGCTGAAGTGGGGCAGCAGGTAGAGCGCGGTGAAGCCAACGCCTAACTGTTTCAGTTCCAACAGTGTTTCGGCCCTCGCCTCGAGAGAGCGGGTAGACACAATATGCACTTCGCGGCCGGCCTTCAGCCACTGCCGCGCGACTCCTGCGAAAAAATCGGAATCCGCGGTGACGGTTCCGTCGATGTCCAGGCCGATGCGATGCGCGGTCATAGTTCGGCAATTGACACGACAACGTCTGTGTTTGCGCCTTCAGACAGCACGCGAATTACCAATCATGTTCCTCGGCTTTGCGCTCAGACACCTAAGAGGTTGCGAAACGATATGGAGAGACGATTGGCAAATTGAATTATGTCGCTCGCAATCTGAGTGGGGCACCAAGGATTGACGTTCCCAGCAAGACTTCTTGGAAGGGTCCCGACAAGGTAGGCCAGTTCCGTTTGTGCACCAATAGGTGCATGAATAGGCGTTGACGAATTGATTTCCCACTTTACCGAAAGGAATGCGCTTGGATTTCCGAAGTTGTCAAAGCCGATCCCGTCAACCCCCCCGTCGCCGACGCCGCCGACATGCATCCATAAAGCGCAACCATGTGCCGCCCTGAGTTTTAGCAGTTCCACGCAAAGGAATTCGAGGGCGGTCGGAGATACACGCTCGACTAAGCGCTGCAAGACAACAGCCGGTTGCACTGTGTGTGGGAGAAGTGGCGTCTGATTTGGATTCGCATGGCATTGCGCGGCAATTGCTGCAGGATTCGTTATCACCTGAACAGGATAGTTGCGCAGTGGATGAATTTCGCCAAGACACGCCTGGTGCAAGAGTTGCTTCGAGAACCATCGCGGGAGGCGCGCGAAGGAGATTCTTGCCCATTGCCCCGTATCCCAGCCCTGAGCTGCTCCGGCGAGGATTTGGTATATATCATTACGTCCGACTCCAAGGAGTAGCAGCTGACCTGTCAACGATTGAATCCACTGAGAGGCTTGGCCCCAACTCCGGTAATGGTTTCCATGGGGGATTTCCGTGAGCCAACAATATCCGTTACCAACGCGGGGGATAACGGCCCAGCGACGGCCACCGAGAGTATCTATCTGATCGATCTTCTTTATTAAGTTCGTTGCCCTAGAGATCATAGGATCTGTCGGTTGGCCACCGCGTCTTGTCAAACAGAGGTCATTCGGGTAATCGGTCGGTTGCACAACCCCGGCACCGACTGGCCACACGTTCGCGTTCCACACCTGGTACGGCATGAAAATCTTGTCGAATTGGATGCATTCTGGGGCGATATCAAGATGCTTATCCGTGTTGAAACCTGGGTTTGCTTTGTAGAAAAAGACGATATCCGGCATGGCTTGCTCCTAACTTGATTTGATCAGTACGGCCTAAGTACATACCTTGCATTCGCTTCGGCAATTGTGCCCGCAATCTCCTTCCGCAATAACGAGGGTGCGATGATTTCCAAAGCTTCTCCCTGTCCCAACACCCACCACTGCAACTGCCACGAATCCGTAACCGTGGCCGTAAGGCGAAATTGCTCGCCATCGGCCGTCAGCAACTGATCTTTCGAAAGCGGCGTTTCTGCGAGGATCTCTGCAAGTCCCTTCGAGACCAGCGCCTCCAGCTTTATCAGCTTTCCACCGCCAAACTGTAGTGCGCCGCTTGAGATGAACGCATCGAGATCGAATCCCACCGGAGGTTTCACGCGTTCGTAAGTACGCTTGGCTTCCGAAATACGATGCAGTGCATAGAGGCGCACGTTCTTGTACTTGAACGCGCTCGCCACGAGATAGGTGACCGGCCCGCGCTGCACCAGGCCGAGGGGATGCAGGCGCATCGCCTTTGCCTTGTCGGTCCCTGCCGAGCGGTATTGCACGTCCAGTTGTTCATCGGCTAGCAACGCTTCCTGAACAGTTTCCAGCACTGAATCGTCAATCTTTGGCGGCAGCAGTGGCAGTGCCGGTGGCACGCTGCGCACCTTCGCCGCCCAACGGGCAGTGCGCGACTTGCCGGAAAGCTGTTCAAGCTTTTTCGCTGCCTGCCGGAAGCGTGGCTCCAACGCACGCAGCACCTGGGCGGGCANNAGGTCGGTCGCAGCCTCAGACACCCAGCGCCATCCATAGGGCGTGCTTGCGTTGTTGCAGTCGAGAGCGAAGGCGTCCATCAATTGCCCGAGGTCTCGTTCCACCTGCCGCTTGCTCACCTTGAAGCCGACGTCGTTCAGCAGATCCGCAAGTTCCTTCGCAGTCCTTCCGGCACCACGCGTCGGCAGCAGCTTCAACAGTTCCCATTGCCGGGCGAGGGTATTGCGGGTCGTGTCGGAGGGCAATTTCATCCGCCCTTCTGAAAATACTGCGCGACCTTCAGATTGGCGAGCGAATCGAGTTCGCAGTACTTAAGCAGTGCGTTGCGCAACTGCTGACGTTTTTCTGGTGTCGTGGCCGGATTAAGGATTTCGGCAAATGCTTCCATTGCCATACCACCGCCGGCGACTTCCAGACCTTCGTACGATAGTTCTGGCGCGATGCCAGGCGCCACGACCTTGATCGACCACGAGCCGCGCATGGCGGGATGATAGTAGTGATCACGGGCGATCG
>PLYS01000527.1:0-1728 GCA_003153455.1 Betaproteobacteria bacterium
TCTACGGGAACCGAGGCGGGTTTTTCCGGTTCCATGTGTGGGGCGGCAGCAACCGCCGGCGCAGGTGGCCGCCGCGACGGTAAAAAGATCGGACGCTGGCGGGTGGCACTCAGCGAATTGAGCGGGATCGCCCAAAGCGGATTTCCGCTGGTGGGAACGTCCGTTCCAGCGGAGCCCGGCGCCACCGGCTCAGTGCCTAGCGGGGGCGTGTTTGGTGCGCCGATCAGCTGATCTTGGGGATCGAATCCAGATGGATTGTTGGCTGCAAGACCAAGATCGCCGGTGATCGCGGCCACGGCAAAAGCCGCTACCGTCATGCCAAGGAGCCATCGGTCAGCAATCATTTGCCGCCCCACCATTGGCCCGAGACGGTTAACAACACCCGCATCCGACTCTGTTCGACCCCGATTACTGGGGCCTGAACCACGAGTTGATCGATGAACAGGAACGGCATGCCCGCTTCGACATCGTAGAGAAGTTGCTGCAGGGAGTCCGGCTTGATCTCGCAGGTCACCACCAAACCGATCCACCCATCCTTCGAATCGGTCTTTTGCAGATCCACTTGCGAAGAGAGCACGCTGCCGCCGATCCGGTTGACCGCCCCGCCGATCCGCTGGAGCAGCGCCGCGCCAGCAACCGTCACCGTCTGTCCTTCGAGGAACGGGGAGTCAGCGGGAGCTGCTCCAAGCGGCGAGCGGCCGTCCTTGCCGGCAAGCGGCAAGCGCCCCTCCAGTTGCGCCAGCATATTCTCAGCCGCCAGCACCGTGGCGCGCCGCTCGCTGATCGTCGAGAGCGCGATCCAGCTCGCAGCGAGCAACACGCCCACGAGCACGACGTAGATAGTGGCGGCAAGCACGTATNNTTGATGCGCGCCTCGATGTTGAAGCGATCGCCCGGATCGGATGGTGCCCGGGTCGTCGGCGCAATGAAGGTAGCGCGGGTGAAATGTCGAGACTGTTCGATCAGACGAATCAGCGCCGGCGCGTCGAGCGAAACCCCGGTCAATCGCAGCTTGTCTGCCTCGATGCGCAACTCGGTGACATAGGTGTTGTCCGGCAGGATTTGCGACAAGACTTCAAGAACGATGACGCTGGAGGGAGTCTCATTCTTGCGGCGCGCAAGCGCGCGCTCGGCGACCGTCGTTGGATCGCCGGGCGCGTTACGCGCTGCAACCAAGGCCGCCCGACGCTCTGCGATACGACGCGCGAACTCGTCTTGGCGAGCCTGGAGATTGCCGCCAACGATCGTGCCGGCGATGGCGCTGGCCGCGGCGATCAGGCATCCAGCAGCCAAAATTGCCAGCAGAATTCGACGGGCCTGACGAATGTCGAGAATGCCAGCGACGTTTTTTTCGAAGATCTTGATGGCTGGCGTATTTGGCGCCGCCTCGGGCGTACGGGTGGATATGGTAATGGAACGGACTCCAAGCCCGGCCAACGCCTGCAGGTATGGAGCGACCATTGCCTTTGCGGTCGCCGCGACGGTAACCACAATTCGGCCGGCTCCTGCGTCGGCCGGCATGCTGCAACCGAACACCGCATTTTCTGCGCTCCATGGCGTGAGGCGGTCGATCTGGGCACGCACGACCCCATCCAGGAATTCGGTCGCGCGCGACGGCAATTCGAGCGGCTTGAAGAGAAATCGCTCGGACCGCAACACCAACTCGACGCGGCCGCCGCGCAACGCCGTCTCAGCGTCCGCGGGTTGACGACTGATGATCTTGCCATC
>PLYS01000527.1:1765-4273 GCA_003153455.1 Betaproteobacteria bacterium
CGGTGTCATCGCGTGCTCGGATTTGGACGTTCGTCGGTCGATAGTTCTCCGTCCTCGTCACGCCAGGACAGCACGCGAAATGGTTCGGTGTCCTCATCTCGAAGAAGGATGACGGCCTCTGAACGCACTCGGCGGTTGGCGTCGAATCGCACGTCGACGGATACTCTGTTAGATTTGCCCGGTTGCGCGGTGGCGTATTGCGCCGCTATTCCGAGCTGCGCCGTCAAAACATCCTGCGGCGCGCCCGCACGCAGGCCGAGCATGATATGAAGGCGCTCGGGCGTCATTCCAGGCAACGCGGCGAGCACTTCAGGGGCGGCATTGAGCACATTGACCTCCGCTTGGCCACTATACACCGTCAAATAAGGCAACGCGCGGTCAATCAGTGCCGGTGGCAGACCCAGCACCAGCGCGAGCTCATTGACGTGCTGGAAGGGCGCATGCCGCGGGCCGAAATTCCTGCCACCGGTACGATAAAGCGCTGCTTCGCTGTCTGTCGTTCCCGAGGTTAGCGGAGTCCGCCAAGCGAGGATTCGATCGGCATAGCCCTCGGCAACTTCGCGTTGGGCACCAAAACCGATGAACAATCCAGCCAGAAGCTGCTTGGATGCCAAATTCAGATCGATTCGTGCGTTCTCGGAGCGAAAGTCGACGGTTACCTCGGCGTTGCCTAGCCGAAAGCTAAATTTGCCGCGCGAGGGCCGCGCCTCGGGAATCGCCGTCAATTGATAGACGGCAAGCTCAACCCCGGCCAATGCCAATCCCTGCGCCTGCAGCCGTTCGTCGTGACCAACAAACACAAACACAGTCTCGTGCACATAAAGGGCATAGATCGCGGCAAGCGTCGCAAGCGCGCCCAGAATCCACAATACCGCAACCAGGATGAAGCCGTCTGCGGGCTTGTGATGGGGGAGAGATTTGAATGACGGCATATTATTCATTGCCCCTGCAAGCCGCCGGTGCCCGCGGAACTCGCCGACGGCCCGATACCAGGACACTCGGCGATTGTTCTTGCCACGGTGCAACGCGCCGGTAGCTCGGCGCGAACGAGCGTGCTCGTCGATACTGCCAAGGTAACGGAGGTGGCAGCATCACGTACCCGCACACGAATCGCGCGGGGAAGCTGCGCCGCGCCGCGCCAAGTGTCTCGCCATACGCGATCGGGCCCGGCATAGGAGAACGAGACGCGATAGGGCGCGCGGATCACAACGACCGGATTTGAAAAATTGAGTTGATCNNCCGCGGTCATCACTTGTTTCCGCGATCTGAACGACTTCGAGACCGGTGAAGGTGTTAGGGCCGAGCGTCGTGCGGATGAAAGTAACCGACAGCTCGGCCCCGTCGAAGACCGGGATGTCGTTTGCGCCGCCGGCAGAGATGAACTCGGCCGCTGCAAGGTCCGCGACCAAGCGTTCCAGTCCCGCCGCGAGAAGCTCGGCGCGCTGAAGACGGGCATAGCCGCGGTTCCAATTGGGTAGCCACTGCGCGGTCACGGTCGCGAGCGCCGACAGAATGACCACCATCAAGAGGGTCGCAAGCAGCGCCTCGACCAGCGTGAAGCCCGCGCTCCGCGACCAAACGGGGGCGTGCCTCATTTCGTGCTTCCTTGCCCGCGACGCAAACGAACGGTGTCGATCCGCAGCAACTGTCCGGCCGGAGACTGTACCCTGACGACAACGGTTTGCGGCACCCACGGGGTGGGTCGGCGCGGATCGATGAAATTGGCCACGAACGGCAGGACATCGACCCGCCAGTGGTGATCGGCAAGTTCGCCGGACAAGTTGCCGGGAATGAGTTGCTCGCGATCAGGCAGGCCAGTGAGGATGGCGCGCGTCGTCTCCACCAACGCCAGCCGTTGATCAAGGGCTCGGGTGGCGCGGATGTTGTTCGCCACAAGAGATCCGATCGCGGCGAGCGACACCGCGAGCACGGCAAGCGCAACCAGCACTTCGACCAACGTGAAGCCGGCCTCGTTGCGGGGGCATTTGAGGTTAGTTGACCGGCACAACCTCGACCCCTCCCGTTAACCAATTTACGCGCACTTGAAAACCAGCGCCCGGCCGCGTCAACGCAATGACCCCGCCACACGACATGCCGGATGCGAAATGGCGAATGGTTGAGCCGGCAGGACGCTGATTGCAGCGTGCGGCGAGCATGGCCTCGACGGTGATGTCGGATGGAAGGCGCACGACGCGCCCGCTCGCCCCGGAACGGATGGTGCGCAATGGTGCGTCGATGATGGTTGCGATTTCCGTGTGCTGCCGCCGGGCGGCATTGTGATCGGCATTGAGCACCGCAGCCGTCTGCAGAGCGTAGCCTTCGAGCCGCGGGCGCGACGTTCCGCGCGGAATAGCGGGCAGCGCGATGGCTGCAAGGATCGCAATAATGGCGAGAACGCAGATGACCTCGACTAGCGTGAACCCATCTCGCTCGCCCAGGAAATCAACGTGTCCAACTGGTAATGTCACCCGCGGTACCCGTTCCACCTTCCTGTCCGTCCGCACCATA
>PLYS01000048.1 GCA_003153455.1 Betaproteobacteria bacterium
GGCATGCCCGCGGCTTTGCCCTGGATGTCCCACAGCGCCATGTCGATACCGCCGATCGCCGCCATGATTTGCGGACGCGCGCCGCGCGGCAGTCCGCCCGCGCCGGGGCGCGGGGACGTCAGCGCGAAGAGCTTTTCCCATATGGCGGTGCTCGCGAGCGCATCCATGCCACGCACGACTTCGGCAAAGCGCGCCACCCACTCGCAGATTTCCTTCAGCGGCGTGCTGCTGATCTGGCCGTAGCCTGCAATCCCGTCGTCGGTGCGCACTTCGACCAGAACCAGGCTTACGTCCGTGCTCGCTTCGTGCGCGGTCCACTGCTTGTGTTTCAGCGGCGCCGCGATCGGATGGGCTTTGACCGCCGTAATCTTGCTCAAAATGTTTCCCCTTATTCGAGTGAAAGTATGGAAAGGTGCGGCGCTGTTCCGGGATCGAGGATGCCGCAAGCTTAGCGGCGGTGGAAAGCGATATCAAGCTCTCGCATGCGGGGAACGAACTCGGTCTTAACAGGCGCTATAGGTCGCTATTTTTGATGTAACTTGGCCCGCCCTTACTCGCCAACGCTCGCCGACTTCCTCAGGTCTTCCCCGCATTCTAGTCTCGCCTTAGCTCGCCGTGCAGGAACAATCCGGTCACTGCTGCGAGGTTATTTCGGCGTCCTGTGCAGCTGGAGCCGCGCCCCGCGCTTGACCTGGCACGTCCGGGGCCTGCATGATTTGCCGCGAGTTTGAGAGAATGAAGCCAGTTCTTGACGGAGGGGTGGCCATGAAACCGTGGTCTCGTGTGATGGTTCTGCTGGTTGTCGTGAGCGTACCGCACTTCGCGTTCGCACAATCTTATCCGAGCAAATCGGTGCGTTTCATTATTCCATTTGCACCGGGAGGCGGGGCCGATCAGGTGGTCCGCCTGCTGGGGCAAAAGCTCACGGATGTATGGGGGCAGCCGGTCATTATCGACAATCGCGCTGGTGCGGGCGGAAACATTGCGGCCGAGATCGGCGCCCGCGCGGCGCCTGACGGTTACACCGTCTTCCACTTCAATGTCGCGAACGCAATCGCGATCAGTGTGCATAAGAAGCTGAGCTACGATCCGGTAAAAGACTTCGCGGCTGTTACGCAACTCGCGTCCTCGCCGTTTATCCTGGTGGGACACCCCAGCGTCAAAGCACAGAATATCCGGGAGCTTGTTGCGCTGGCAAAATCCTCTCCCGGCAGCCTGAACTACGCATCGTCCGGAAAGGGAGGGCCCTCGCACCTTCTGGGCGAGTTGCTCAATTCGATCGCGCAGATCAATGTCATTCACGTGTCGTATGCCAGCGTCGCTCCGGCCATGAACGATTTGCTGCCCGGGAGAATACAACTGATGTTCGTGATACCGGCCGTCGCCGTACCGCACATCAAGGCCGAGCGCTTGCGCGCTTATGGCATAGCGGCCAGCAAACGATCGACGCTGGCGCCTGACGTTCCTACCCTTGCGGAGTCGGGCCTCGCCGGCATCGAGGGCAGTGCCTGGTACGGCATGGTGGTGCCAACAAATACGTCGCCGGCAATCATCGCCAAACTTGCAAAGGACACCATCGGAATCCTGCAGCAGCCGGATGTGCAGGAGCGCCTGTCCAGGCAGGGTGTAGAAGTGATTGGCAGCCAACCGGCCGAATTTGCCCAATTCATCAAGACCGAAATCAGCAAGTTTGCCCGCGTGGTGGCGTCATCTGACGCGCGGTTTGATTAGGAGCGTGGAAATGAGGGGCGTGCATGAAGGCTGACGTGTTGAAAAATTCCGAATCCGGTTTATTAGACCTTCAACCCGGCTGCCGCGACCACCTTGGCCCACTTTGCCAGCTCATTGCGCACGAACGCGGCGTACTGATCCACTGAACCTGGCATCGGGTCCGCGCCCTGCTGTGCGAGATTGTCCTTGATGGTGGGTAACTGCAGGCCGCGATTGATTTCTGTGTTGAGGTGCACAAGTATGTCTCGCGGTACGCCTGCCGGGCTGAACAGGCCGAACCAGCCTGTCATTTCGTAGCCGGGCACACCGGATTCTGCAACCGTCGGCACGGCTGGCATTAGCGGCGTGCGCGATTTCCCCCCCACGGCGATCGCGCGTAGCTTGCGCGTGCGCACGATGCCGAGCACGGAAGGCATGTTTGCAAACATGAAATCGATCTGGCCGGAAATGACATCCAGCACCGCGTGGCCTTCACCCTTGTACGGGACATGCTGAAACCGCATGCCGCTCGTGTAGCTCAAGAGCTCGGTGGCCATGTGCGACGGTTTTCGATGACGACCGCGCGACCCCAGGCATCCTCACTTAACGTCCGCGATGAGCAGCGCGTGTCAGCGCGGACGGCAGCCGCGCTGATATAGCGTCTGTCTCGATCGCATTGTTATGCGGCATAAACCCATTCGCTTCTTTTTACCGACTGCTCACAGCCACGATCGGAACTTCGCATAAGGCCGCTGTTGTTTCGCGTGTCGAGGATTGTGAGCTATGGTGCTCTTTGAAGAAACCCGCGAATTTCGCCGAAACGCTCGGTTCCGACCGTGTGAATATTCAAGTACGCTTGGCCGGCCAACATGCCGGCGAACAGCGCTGCTTCTGCGCTTGCCGCTGTTCCGCCGGTGGCCGCGAGAAAACGCGGACTGTATGTGCCTGCTAGCGAAGTGTCGAGAGCGCCTGAGTATGTGCCGCTCGTGACACCCATTGGGAATCCGGGAAACGTCGGGACCTGAGTGGCCGCATTTGTAGCTTGAGCGCCGGGAGGTTCCGTGCAGAGGCAGTGAATGTGCGCTGCGGTAGTCGTACTCTGCAGTCCGGCAAAAGACACTGAAACTTGCAACGTATGCGTCGTTGTTCCATCACAACTGTTGCCGAGCCCGTGCCTGGTGAAGCGTTCTGTTGACCTTGCGCTTCGCTGCTGAGTTTAGCTGTGAAAGTTACCGGATCCGCAAATGCGGATTCGAGCGAGAGGATTCGTGGCTTTCTCAGTGGTCATAACTACGCAAACCAATCGCACCAAGTGGCTGAAGTCTCAAGCGATACGGTGGCAGTGTTTGTTGACCGCTATTGTGCGGAACATGCTTCCGCCAGGGTCACCGACGCAGCGATGCGAATGAGCGATCAATACTCCGGGCGCAATTCGCCGATCACCCGCTAGTCGGTCGGAGCAAATTACGTTACTCATTCACCCCGTTCCGCCAGTCTTCGCTTCGCGGTTGTGGTGCAGGAGGTTTCCGGAAGTTACAAGAAGGTCGGAAACGAGCCAGCCGTGGCAGGTAAATCCGGCACGTTGCACGCTCCTGCGTGAGCGGCCAGTATCGACTATTAGTGGGTGGCAGCGCCATTTACTGTTCGCTTACTTGGCGTCTTTTCTCAACGCCATGACCCGGACGTAGCAATCCGGACAAGCATATCGAACACCACCGCCGTCGGGTCTGCGCGATAACGGCCGCATCGTCGCAGCGTCAACCAACCGCTTGCATTCCGGGCATCGCTTGGTTTTCGATGGGTCTTTGCCCATGAATTCACACAACCTTGCTTGACTAAGCGAAAACCGCTTCAGTGGATCAACAGGAGGGCCGCCACCCCCGTTTTTCCGTGATCAATGTTGTACTGCACGATAGCGCGTTGCCTTTCGGTTTCGTACGCATTGGCCACACACTCCCGATATTTCGGACTGGCCAACTCAGGGGCCAAGGCGGAGCACGCTGTTCCGTAGTGCAGGTCCATGTAGTTTGCCCGTTCATCGGCTGAAGGCGCCGCGCAAGCGCCCAGCACCACCGCCACAGCTGCCGCGATCGACAACGTTGGTAAGCTCAAGCAAGGGCCATTGGAAACCATACTGTTCTCCTGTGTTTACATAACGCGTCTTATGCGATAAATCTACGCTAAACGGTGCCTCACTTGTCACACGCTATTGGCAAACCAGAAAGCCGTTTTCCGCCTTGACCTTGGTGCCGACTTGGAAGCCCCGCCCGCGGCCCCGGGCCTTGGGCCTTGGGACAGTTCGGTCTTTATCGACTCGCGAGGTCCCAGTTGCGGTTGCGATCAAAGAAATCCTTGAGTTGACGCGCGGCTTCCTCTTTCGAGATTCCGTACCGCTCCTGGATTCTGCCGGCGAGCTGATCGCGCCTCCCGGCGAACTCACGCTGTGGATCATTGGTGAGCCTGCCCCACTGTTCTTTCACTTTCCCGCCGAACTGCCTCCAGTTGCCTTCGAAACGATCCTGATTCATCTCGATCTCCTGTTGTTGTCCATGCGTCACGTCAAAGAAGCCGGCTTGCCTTGCGCACCGGTCGATATCCCGCCCCGCAGAGGCATTCGACCATGGCCATCCATCGATTTGGCATGATGTTCCACGCCCAATGTGCGGTCTGTGCGCTAACGTACAGAGCGGCTCGACTGCCGAGACGATAATTGCCCCGGTAATGGATGGCTGACGGCAGCCGTCCGCGGTGTTCGTAAGTTGAATGACGAAGCAAGGAGTGGCGAAATGAGTATAGGAACGATACTTCTGGTCATCCTAGTGCTGGCGCTGGTGGGCGTGATTCCAACCTGGCCTCACAGCAGGCAATGGGGTTATGGTCCCAGCGGCGGAGTCGGCTTGATACTGCTGATCGTGTTGATTTTATTCTTGCTGGGCAGGATATAGCCGTTATTTTCCATCGCGCTGAGTGTAGCGCTTACAACAGGAGCAATTGAACATGAACAAAGACCAAGTGAAGGGCGTGGCGAAGGACGTTGCCGGCAAAGTCCAGGAACAAGCAGGCAAGCTGGTTGGAAGCAAGGAACAACAGATCAAGGGGCTTTCGAAACAGATTTCTGGCAAGGTGCAGAAGGGCGTCGGCGACGTTGAGCAGTCTGTTGAGGATCTCAAAAAGAGCTAGTTCGGAGGCGCGCCGCCAATCGGCGGCGCGATCAAATGCGCCGACGGTGACTTCAGGTTACTTGGCACGGTGGGGAGCGATAATTGCCTCACGATCGTGTGCAAACGGTAAGTGGAGAAAACCAATGACGACGATCATCACCGGTAGATTCCAGCAACAAGACCAAGCGCAAGAAGCAATAGTGGAACTAGTACGCTCGGGATTCTCGGCCGACCAAACGACGTCGTTCTTTGTGAATCCGCCGGGGCAACACGATCGCTACCCGATCGGGGGTGACGAAGATGAATCGCCCGGCACGCAAGACGCAGCTAGCGGGGCCCTGTCTGGCGCGGCCGTAGGTGGTGCCGTTGGGGTAGCAGTAGGGCTCGCGACGTTACCCATTCTTGGCCTTGGCGCTGCCATCGCCGGGGCGGGGGCCGGTGCTTACGCAGGTTCGCTTGTCGGTGGGCTGCGCCACCTAGACGACGCGACCGGCCCTGACGATGAAGCCGCCACCCAAAAGCCCAAGGATGACGAGGCACCGCGTCGGAAATCGGGGATGCTCGTCGCGGTCTGCGCGCCCGCATCCGCGCAACAGGCAAGTGCGATCCGCGTTTTGCGCGCGCGGGGTGCTGCGGACATCGNNTGGAGCCGCTAGGCCAACGAGTAACGCAGAAACAGGTGGCTGCTGTCGCGCCTCAGGTCGATCAAGGTTCCCCATAGCGGACTCCCCGGTGCGAATGTCCGCCTCATGACAAGGCTGAGCCGTTGATCGCCAACGTCGCGGCCGGCAATCTGCGGCGCGAGGATCAGGAACTGCTCGTCGAGGACGTGCGCCGCGTAGAAGTCGCCGAGTAACCGCGGCCCGCCCTCGACGAGGATCAGCTTGCCGAATCCACAGAAACACTGCGCTATGTGCGCTGGTGTACAGAGCTGCCACAATATTAGGCATAGTTTGTCAGTGAGAATCGTACCATACACACACGATTTTGATGCGAAAAGATTCGACAAGTGCGCAATTTTTGTTACTTCTTACTACGAGCGGAACACTATGAGACATTCGATGCTATTTGCGTAGACTTATCGCATAAGACGCG
>PLYS01000192.1 GCA_003153455.1 Betaproteobacteria bacterium
TCATGCCCATGTCGGGCGTACACTTTAGGTGCTGCGGACGGGCCGCCAGTATCGCGAAAAATCAACGGCCAGCGTCGGCCCGCCGCAGACCAACACGTTAGGGCTCGTCATTCATGATCGCGGAAAGCTGGTACTGGAAGAAGCCATTGCTTGAAATGGCTGAGCGGCTGCGCGCTTTGAAGATATGTCGCGACTTGCGTGAGGAACAGCTTGTTCAAATCGAGCGCGATATTTTTGTCGGCTTCTACTCCGTGAGGAAGCTGTTCGAGACAATTACAAAAATTACGGATGCGACAAAAGCGATGAAGGTTCCGGTGGTGTGGTATCCAAATCGCAAGCCAGTGAGTTGGCAAAACAATCACAAGATTGACGAGCTTTACGATCTTGACGTTTCCCAGAAGGAAACGCGGGATGTGGTTTTCGTCTGTGGCCGCATCATTCACAGTTTTATCTTTACCCCATACGTTGATGAGAGTGGCTTGGCCGGAATCATGTTTACGTCAGATACCGATAAACAATCCAGGCTCTATGCAATGGAAATTGATGACGTAATCCGTATCTTTGAGAGTGTAGGCAATGACGACCCAAACGAAATTCATTGGCAAAGAGACCCTGAGACAGGCCAAGAGACAACAGTGGTCAAATAGCCCTAACTTTAGTTGCTGCGGACGGGCCGGAAGCGTCGTGGCTCGGTTAATCATCGCGCCAGCCCGCCGCAGAACACGACGTTGGGCGGCGCTGAAGGAGGCCATATGACAGAGGGAAAGTTTGCCGCTATGTGGGTACGTGTGGTTGTTGCCGCCTCCGTGCTTTGGATTATTGTGGGTCTCGGTATCATCTTCGCGGAGTACTTATTCCGAAAACCGTTAGCCGAGCACTATTTCTGGACATTGCCTGGTGGTGGCCTTGACCTTTTGGCAACCACGGAACAGCAAATTCGAAACTTGGAGCCCCGTATTCTGCAAATTATTTTCGTTTTGTTTGGCCCCATTGCTGTTTTTTGGGCGCTTGGATGGCTAATTGCTTGGGCTAAACATGGCCAAAGGTAGTGACACCGAAATTGTGCCACCATGGAGCGATACTGATTTCCGAATCGTGATCGGCAGCACTCGGATTGAATATGATTCGTCAAAGGAGGAAAGTAACCGCAAGAAACACGGTTACTCGCTCGCAAGCGCCGTACATTTCTTGGAGCGACTGATTCTCCCGATTCCATCCCCTCTCTTCATGACTACGGATCCATTTCAGGAAAAGAACGAGGTTCGCCATAATCACATGACTCTCGACGACGACGGGCACCTAGTCTTCTTCGTCACCACCATGCGCTCCAACGAAACGGTACGGGTTATCTCGATTCGTCGCGCTAGTGATGGTGAACGAGAGCTATATACGGCGCACGCGAAAGCACTGGGTTATGAATTGCCGCCCAACAAGTAGTTGCTGCGGACGGGTCGCCAGCATCGTGCCATGTCGACCGCTTGTACTCGCCCGCCGCAGAACACAACGTTGGGCGACTTTGAGGCTGCCGTGATTAGACACACTGGTGGTTGTCACTGCGGGCGCGTGCGGTTTGAAGTCATGGCACCTGCCAAGCTGGAAGTTTCAGACTGCAACTGCTCCATCTGTACGAAGTCCGGTTATTTGCATCTAACCGTTCCAAAGTCGCGGTTCAAGCTGCTGTCTGGCTCGGAAGCATTGACCACTTATCAGTTCAACACCGGCACGGCCAGGCACCTGTTCTGTTCGACCTGTGGTATCAAGTCGTTCTATGTTCCGCGCTCACACCCTGACGGCTTCAGTGTCAACGCTAGGTGCCTTGACGCTGGGACCGTTCAGGAACTGGTGGTCACCAAGTTCAATGGCCGAGAGTGGGAGACCCAATACCCCACAGGTCGCGGGCCTGAGTTCCAAAAATGAATAGAAAGTCGCCCAACCACGCGTTGCAGCGGACGGTTACGTTGGCGATTTGCCGCCGGTTATCCGCGGTGTCGATGAAGTTCACGCCGAGCTCGAACGCGCGATGCAAAACGCGATGCGCGTTGCCGCGATCCCGACGCATTCCCCAAACGTGAGGTCCGCACAGGCGCATCGCGGCGAACCCCATGCGATTTACGGTAAGATCACCGAGCCGGATCGTGCCCGCTCTCGCTGCGCCAGTATTGGGAGACAACGTCACTTCGCCATTCCAACTTCGGATAGCGCCGCGCGGAAGTGGCCGTATTCGTCCTTCATGTAGCGTTCGGTCGCCACGCTGTCGCGGTAAGTGTCCTCAAACGCGTTCAACTCGAGGTCTTTTTTCCATTCCTCGGTCTGCGTCAGTTTCCCCAGCACACCATCCCAATACGCGATCTGCGCGGCGGTCATGCCTTTCGGCCCCGCGACCATGCGCCAGTTGGTCACCAGCGCATTGACTCCCTGCTCCTTCCACGTCGGCACGTTGGCGAGCACACCGCCCAGCCGACGCGGAGCGGCTACGCCAAGCACACGCAACTTTCCGGCTTCAAGGTGCGGCACCACGTTATTTGCAGCCGACGAATTGACGTCGATGTGTCCGCCGAGCAGCGCGGTGATCGCCTCGCCCCCGCCCTGAAATACGACGGTCTTGAGTTTTCTGGCGTCGCCGCCCGCCGCCTTGGCCAGCAGCGCCATCGCGATATGATTGGTGCTGCCGAGGCTGCTGCCCACCGCCACACTGACGGACGCCGCATCCTGTTTCAGCCGCGAGAGCAAGTCCTTGCCGGTTTCAAAGGGCGAATCCGGCAGCACGGAAATCGCAACCGACTCGCTGAGCAGGATCGCCAACGGCGTGATGTGGGTGTAATTGACCGGGCTGCGTCCCACGATGTGATTGGTCAGCAGCGTCGGGTTGCCGACGTAGATGATATTGCCTTCGCCGGCATGCTGGTTGAGGTAGGTCCACCCGACCGCGCCGCCGCCACCCGGTTTGTTCACGACCGCGACCGGCACATCAACCAGGCGCCGCTCCTGCAGGATTTTCTGCACCGTTCGCGCCGACTTGTCCTGGCCTCCGCCGACGCCGGTGCCGACGATAATCTCAATCGGCCTGTCCGGCTTCCACTCCGCAATCGCATTGTTCGCGTCCGCGAGCAATGCGATTAATATAAGGAGCAATACCGACACGCTCAGACGAACCATGTTGATCCTGATTTTCATCTGCGTTTATCTGCGTCCATCTGTGGTTCCATGATCTTTTACACCGCCTGCCTCAAGCCTCCAGCGGCAAGGTGACGGGGGCGCCGGTTTCGAGCGAGCGCTCGATCGCAAGCGTAATCTCCAGCGTGCGGCGCGCGTCTTCGGCCGTTGCGAGCACGCACGCACGCCCCATCGACAGATGATCGAGCCAGGCGCGGGTTTCCGTCGCGACCGGACCATGGAACTCGCCCAGCGCCCAGTCGCCGGGCGTGCCGCTGCCGAGGAACACCATGTTGACGTTGTGGTCCGGAATATAGACGTGCGGCGTCTTGTGGTCGCTGTACATGAGCTGATCGGTGTGATCGTCATCGATGATGATGACGCCGTCCGTGCCGAGCAGCTCGACACGCGCCGCATGACCGAGCGATGGGTAGTGCTGCGGCAGCGCGTAGCACACGCCGAAGTTGACGACCGCGCCATCGCTCAAGGTCACGATCGCCCAGGTCACATCATTGGTGTTGTAGCCGGAGCTCTTGATGACGCCGCTCTGACCGCGCGCGAACACCTCGACTGCCGGATTGCCCGCGAGCAGCCAGTTCATCAGGTCTATGTAGTAAACCAAGCCGGAGACGGAACTGGCATCCGCCGGCAGGCGCTTGAGCGTCTGCATCGCCTGCGAGCGCGAGTTGAAAACACGCGCTGCGCCGCTCGTGATGCGGCCCAGCCGGCCATTGACGATTTGCTCTTTGGCGAGCAGGTAGCGTTTCTTGAAGCGCCGGCTGTAGCCGACACGCAGATCTGCGCCGGATTTGGCGGCCGCGGCGATAATGCGGCCGGCTTCCGCCAGATTGAATGCAATCGGTTTTTCGACCAGTACCGGCTTGCCGAGCGCGAGCGCCTGCATGACCGGTAACGTGTGTTCTACCTCTATGGTCGATACCACGACCGCGTTGACTTCCGGCCGGGAAATCACTTCGAGATTGTCGCCGGAATGAAACTGGGCGCCGGTTTTTTCCGCCAGCTTGCGGGCGCATTCGGGATCGCGATCGGAGACCGCGAGAAAATGCACCGCGGGATGCGCGGCCGCCAGGGTCGCCCGCAACGTGCCGATGCGGCCAGATCCGATCACTGCTATGCCAAGTTCTTTGCGTTGCAAGATTCTTCTCTCTTGATGATTAATCGATACGCACGCCCGCGACCTTCACGACCTTTGCCCACTTCGCCGTCTCGGAGCGAATAAACGCGGCGAACTCCTCCGGCGTGCTTCCCACCGGATCCGCGCCATCGGTCGACAGGCGCGTCTTCATGTCCGGCTGTTGCAGGACGCGACCGATCTCGGATTGAATCAGGTTGACGATATCGCGCGGCGTGCCGGCCGGGGCGAGCACGCCGAACCATTGAGTGGCCTCGTAACCCGGCACGCCGGCCTCGGCGATCGTCGGAATTTCCGGTGCTCCGGCGGCCCGCTTGGCGCTTGTGACCCCGAGAGCACGCAGCCTGCCGCCCCTGACATAACCCAGAGCGGAGATGATGGTCGGGGTCATGAGCGCCACGTGTCCCGCGACGACATCGACCACACCCGGGCCCGCTCCCTTGTACGGCACGTGAATCATACTTAGGCCGGCCATGCCGAGAAACAATTCCATCGATAGGTGCGGGCTGGTGCCGGTGCCGGCCGAGGCGAAGGTCAACTGACCGGGCCGGGACTTCGCGAAGGCGATCAGCTCCGTGACCGACTTCACCGGCAGTGACGGATGAGCGATGAGCAGGTTGGGTACCGATACGATCTGGGTGATGGGAACGAAATCGCGCAGCGCGTCGTAGGACACTTTTTTGTACATTGCCGGATTGATGGCCATGGGAGTGCTGCCGAGCAACAGNNGCCGTAATGTCGCTACCGCCGCCCGGCGAAGACGGAACAACCAGGCGCACCGCCCGCGCGGGATAAGTCTGCCCGTATGCCGCGAGCGTGCAGCCCAAAAGCGCGGCGCCACCCGATAACCAGCGTGAAATGTCCCTTGCGAATTTCATGGTCGTCCTGCGGTGGCTGGTCGGACCGGCAATGATGGTCAAGAAACCGGGCGGCCCGCGGAGGAACCAACGACTTGTCTTGTTGTTGCGCCGCCGGCGATCAGGCCGAACGGCGTATCAGCACCGGGCCTGCCGGCACCACCTGCGCCATGAAATCGCGCACGAGCTTCACTTCCTCGAACGTGTCGATTGCGCGCGCCACCGTCCCGGCGGTCTGCGGCGCGAGTACGCGGCCCGCGCAGTTCTCGAATTTGGCCTTGAGGTCAGCGAGCGCGATCGGATTCGCCGACGTCCTGCCGAGCGGATAATCGACTGCGGCCGACAGCGTGGTGCCGTCGGTCAGCGTGACATTGACCATCGCGTTGAACGGATCGGCGTTGTCGAACTTGATGCCGCTCAGCGCAATCGCGTGCACGCGCGGCAGCAGCTCGCGCACGACCGCTTCGCGGTAAGCCTCGTTCTCGAAATGCTCCATCACGACCTTGCCGTCGATGAGCGCGCGCAGCACGCAGTACTGCACGCTGAATTTCGCATCGAGCTCGCTGTTCGGGTCGGGCCGGTCGGTGTGCATCAGCCGCACGTCGGCGGTATGCGACTCGACGCGCGCGATCTTTTTCGGGTCGAAGCGCCCGTGCTTGCGCACGATGTTGAGCGCGGCCTCGATCGCCGCGTGCGTGCTGTAGCAGCACGGGTAGAGCTTGTAGCTCGCGCCCGGCACCACGATATCGAGCGGGTCCGCCCAATGTGCAGTCGCGCGCGCCGCGTCGTAATTGCCCGTGCCGTTGAACACCTCGAAGAACCCCTGTTTGTGCTCGAACGCGCCCGGGTTCGCGGTGAAGCCCTTGCGCGCGAGCATGACCGCGAGCAGTCCATTGCGCGCGCAGGAACCAGCATGCAGCGACTTGGTCATGGTGCCGAAATTCGCCTTGGTGCCGCCGGCGAGCGACGTGGCAAGCGCGAGCGCGGTCTCAGTCTGGTCAACGCTCAGGTTCAGCATACGAGCGCACGCAGCCGTCACCGCGAACACGCCGATCGTCCACGTCGGATGCCAGCCTTTCTCGGTGTGGTAAAAATTGACGCTCTGCCCGATGCGCGCGCCGACTTCATAGCCGGCGACGTGGCCGAGCAACAGGTCGCGCCCGCTCCCGCCGAACGCCTCGGCCGCCGCCAGCAGCGCCGGCACCATCACCGCCGACACATGCCCGCCCATATGCGCGGCCGTATTGTCGAAATCGAGCACGTGCGCCGCCGTGCCGTTGACCAGCGCCGCGTCGAGCGCTCCCGCGCGCCGCTCGCTGCCGACGATCAGGCAGGGCCCGCTGCCAGCCGGCAGGCCGAGCACGTCCTCGACGATATGCGGCGCTTCCTCGCGCGAACCGGCCAGCATGACGCCCAGCGTGTCGAGAACGGCAACCTTGCTCCAGTACACCGCTTCCGGCGGCAGGTCTTCGTAGCGGAGCGCGGTGATGCGTTCCGCGAAATGGCGGGCGAGATTCATGGTCGTCATCCTTTCGCAAACATTCGAAACCAACGATGGTACGTTATTCCGGCTTGATTCCGCCTTCTTTCGCGACCTTGAGCCAGCGCGCGATTTCGGAGCGGTTAAACGCATCGTGCTCTTCGGGCGTGTTGCCGATGGCATCGACACCGTTTTCGATGAAGAGCTTCCGGCTGGCGGGCAGGCGTACCGCCTGCGCCATCGCCGCATTCAGCCTGCCGACGATCGGACGCGGCAATCCGGCCGGCCCCATGAAGCCGAACCCGCTGGTAATGTAGAAGCCGGGCATTCCTGACTCCTGCATCGTCGGGACGTCGGCCGCGGACGCCGAGCGCGTCTTGCCGGTCTGCGCGAGTATGCGCAGGCGGCCGCTTTTCGCGTGCTCGAGCGCGCCGGGAATGCTCGGATATGCCATCTCGATCTGGCCGGCCATCACATCGACGAGCATCGGCGGCGTGCTCTTGTACGGCACATGGATGATGTTCACCTTGCCGAGCAGATTGAACAGCACGCCGGCCAGGTGCGTATTCGTACCCGGGCCCGAGCTGCCGTAATTGAGCTGCCCCGGCCGCGCTTTCGCGAGCGCGACGAGGTCCTTCACGTTCTTCACCGGCAATGACGGATGGATGACCAGCGCCTGCGGCGATTCGACGACAAGCCCGATCGCGGTAAAGTCCTTGAGCGCGTCGTACGGCATGTTCTTCATCAGCGCCGGGTGCATGACGAAACCCGACCCGACGAGACTGATCATGTAGCCGTCGGGCGCAGCCTTGGCCGTCGCGGCCGCCCCGACGAGACCGCCGCCACCGGCGCGATAGTCGGCGATGAGTTGCTGGCCGAGCGCGTTGCCCATCGCAGTCGATATCACGCGGAAGAAAAAATCGGTATTGCTGCCCGGCAGGGCCCCGATGACCACCCTGACCGGCTTGGTGGGATAGGAAGGTGCGTCCGCCCCACTGGCGGCACCGGCCAGGCACAGAACCAGCCCCGCCACCACCGCGCAGCACCTAGCGGTCCGAAGATTCTTCCGCTTCTCCATGAATGCATTTCTTTGCATACCGATGCGGCCAAGAATAGCAGAATCCCGCCGCTTCCACGATGCGGCGCCGCGGGCGGTCAGCATGCGTGCGCTGCTATTTGTACTTCGCCTGAATCGCGTCCCAGCCGTCGGCCCCGACCACGCGCCACATCTCGCGAATCGAAATGTCGCCGAGCGGCACGGGATGCGTGCGCGTGTCGCGCGCTTCCTTGAGGATCTGGCGGCAACTGCCGATGATATGCATGAGCAGCAGGCCGGGCAGGATGGCGATCCGGTAGCCCATGTCCTCCACCTGCTTAAGGTCCGGCACTGGGCTCTTGCCGCCCCGCGTGACGTTGAGCAGGCACGGCCCGTGAATCAGGCGCGGGATCTGTTCGGTCTCTGTGACGGATTGCTGCGCCTCGAAGAAGGCCACGTCGGCGCCGGCATCGAGCGCGGCATTCAGGCGGTCGATCGACTCATCGAAGCCGGCGATGCTGCGCGCGTCCGTGCGCGCGACGATAAGCGTGTCAGGATTGCGCCGCGCCGCGGCCGCCGCACGAACGCGCGTCAGGAATTCCTTGAGCGGAACGATTTCCTTGCCGTCGAGGTGGCCGCAGCGCTTGGGAAAGCCCTGATCCTCGATCTGGATTGCCGCGACGCCGCGCAATTCGTATTCACGCATGGTGCGCGTCATGTTCAGTGCGTTGCCGAAACCGGTATCCGCGTCGGCGATGACCGGAATGCCGACCGCGCCCGCGATGCGGCCGGCGTTGTCGACCATTTCCGACATCGTCGTAAGCCCGTAGTCCGGAAAACCAAGCATCGCCGCGGTGCATCCCCCCGACATGTAAACGGCGCCGTAGCCCGCCTGTTCGATCAGCTTCGCGGTGATGCAGTCATAGGCGCCCGGCGCGACGATCATCGGGCCGCTCTTGATATCCTGCCGCAGTTTTTTCGCGACACTCATGTGACGCCGTCCTCCGGATTTGTGGCGCGCCCCGGCGCGCATTGAATCAACCTGCTCTACGACGACGCCGCGGCAAAAGGTTCGGCGTGTAGGTAGCCTTCCTTGATCAGCATCGGGATTACGCCGCCGGCGGCAACGATCTCGGCAAGCAGCGGCGCCAGCGGATGCGTCTGTATCGATTTCCCGCGCGTCACGTTTTCCACCTTGCCCGCAAGAAAATCGATCCGTGCGATATCTCCATCTTCGAACAATCCTGACACGCCCGGGCAACTGATGGCCGGCAGGCTTGAATTGACACAGGTGCGCATTGCGAGCCCATTGATCGATTCGGCGATGACGGCGACTATACCAGCGGCGCGCATCACATCGCCGATCGGACGGCTCGAGCCCATGCCGAAATTTTCGCCGGCGACGATGATGTCGCCACGCCTGACCTGCTGTGCCCACCCCGGACGCACCGCCTCGAAGCACAGCGTGTGCTGTTCGGCCCTTGGCATTCGAAACGCCTTGCTCGGCATGATGAGGTCGGTGTTGATCAGGTCGCCGAACTTCCACACGCGCCCGGTGTAAACGAGAGGGTTCTGGTTGCTCATGGCTGCAATTTCCACCGGTTTACCCACGCGCCGCCGCGCGCGGATCGCTGATCACACCGGCCAGCGCCGAGGCGGCGACCGTCGCTGGCGAACCGAGATAGACCTGCGCATCGTTGCTGCCCATGCGCCCCTTGAAATTACGCGGGCTCGCCGTAATGCAGATTTCCCCCGGCGCAAGCACGCCCATGTGGTAGCCGAGACAAGCGCCGCAGGTCGAATTCGTCACCACCGCACCGGCCTCGACCAGCGTTTCGACGAGACCCTCGCGCACCGCCTGCAGATAGACCGCCTGCGAGCCGGGCGTCACGATAAAACGCACGCCGTCGGCAACCTTGCGCCCGCGCACGATAGCCGCCGCCACGCGCAAGTCCTCGATCAATCCATTCGCGCAGGAGCCGATGAAGGCCTGGTCGATGCGGACCGTGTCCTTGAACTCTGAAAAGCGCCTGCCGTTGCCCGGAATCGCATCGGGCAGGACCACATACGGCTCGACGTCGGCTAGGTCGAGCGCGCGCACGTCGAGGTAATCGGCGTCCTTGTCGGCCTGCGCAGGCGTCGCCGGGCGGTCGAGCCGTCCCTTCAGATATTCAGCGGTCAGCTCGTCGTAGTCGAACAACGCGAACTCGGCGCCGACCTCGGCGGACATGGTGGCAATCGTGCGGCGGTCGGCAACCGTCAGCGATTTAAGACCGGGCCCGCCGTACTCGATGCTGGTGTTGCCGTGCCCGCCCCAAGTCTGCGCGATATGGAAGAACACGTCCTTGCCGCTCACCATCGGGTTCAACCTGCCTTCGAACTCGTAGCGTATGGTCGGCGTCACCGGATACCAGACGATGCCCTTGGTCATCGCCTGCAGCGTGTCGGGAATGCCGGCGCCGCGCCCTGCGCAATTGAGCCCGCCGGACGCGCAGGTATGCGAGTCCGCGCAAACCAGCAGTTCTCCGGGCCGTGCCAACCCGTTTTCCGCCGCGACGACGTGCGAAATTCCGTGCCGCCCGACATCGAACACGCGCTTCAGTCCGAATTCCTTCGCCATGCGCCGGCCTTCCGACATCGCGGACGCGTCCTTGATGGTCGGCGACGGGACCGCGTGATCGAAGATCATTGCAACGCGGTCGGGGTCGAATATCTTCTTCGGCTTGTACCAAGCCCCCTCGATCGCCATCGGCAGATCGATATGCAGAACGATGTCCGGACGGCAGACGGCAACCTCCCCGGGCCTCACCACGTCTTTTCCCGACGTTCTCGCCAGGATTTTCTCTATTGTCGTCGCGCCCATCAATGCATCAGCCCAATGTGATAGAGACTAATAGTGCGACTTGAAGCTCACGCCCCCGCGCCTTGCCAATTCATCCAGATCGATGTACGACCTCTTGGTTTTCTTGTCGACCGTAAATTGAAATTTCCGATTGGGTTCCGTCGTGGCACGCACGGCCATTATCTGCAGGCCCTCTTTGACTTCCCATTCGTGCGCGCCCGCGATCCCGGGCTGCGTGTAGATGAACGATCCGGGGCCAACTTCATATTCCTTGCCCTCGATGTCCCGTACGGTGGCATGCCCCGAGATCACAAAATAAAAGGACTCGATCGGGTGCCAGTGGAGTTCTTCAAGCGCACCTGCCTCATAGGTTGCGAGGCTCGCACGGATTCTGTCCGTCGGCAATTCCGCGAAACCGACGAGTTGCTGCATCGTCTGGCCCTTGCATACACCGGGGTGTGACTTCAACCCCGCCGCATTGATCACCTTCAATGTTGATTTCACTTCCATGTTCGCTACTCCTTTTGTCACAGCAAGATTTCTTGCCGGAATGCCCGGCCTATGTTCAGATTATTGCCGAACCCGCGTTGACATTCAGATTTACCCCCGTGATGTGGCGGCTCCCATCCGAGGCCAGGAACATTACCGCATCGGCGGTATCCTGCGCATCGACCAGGCACCTCAACGGGTTAGCGGAGGCCTTTTTCTCGATGGTCGCGGCATCCCACACGTTCTTCACGCGCGCAGTCAGTGTCGTGCCCGGAGAAACCGTATTCACGGTAATCCCGTACGGCCCCAACTGTTTGGCAAGGTGCTTGGTTAACGCGATCAATCCTGCCTTGGCGCACGCGTAGGGAATGTTGGAGTTGGTACCGGGGTTCGGGCCGCTTCCGCTCTGAGAGGCGAGGTTGATGATGCGACCCTTGTTCTTTTCCATCATGATCCTGGCTACCGCCCGCACGCAAAGGAACGCGGACTTCAGATTCAAGGTGATGATTCTGTCCCATTCCTCCTCCGCAATATCGGTAACGGGGGCAAGACGTTGCCATCCTCCAACCCCGTTCACCAGAATATCAACGGTGCCCCATCGATCCAGCACCGCCTTCACCATCCCATCCACGTCCTGGGAGCGCGTAACATCTGCCTGGAGAACCAGGGCCGCCCCCCCCGCCGCTTCAATCTCGGCTCCGACACGTTTTGCTTCCGGAAGATTCCTGCTCGCTATCGCAACCGCAGCGCCCTCACGAGCGAATGTCTTCGCGATCGCCTCGCCGATCCCCGCGCTGGCTCCGGTCACGATGGCAGTTGATCCGGAAAGTCTGCCTGCTCCCACCACTCGTAATCTCCTCATCCGCGAAATTGAATAGCCGATCGCGGATAATATCACTCTGCGGCCGATTCTTATGTTCCTGTGGGAGATCGCTATATACTCCTGTTCCCTGTTCGGCGCCGAGGACGCCAACGTGTTCGCGACCCAGGTCCCGGCCGTACACACATCCAGGAATCTGCCGGATTATATTCCGGAGGAGGAAAACCATGAGACATTTGCTGGCAACCCTGGGCGCCGCGGCGCTTGCGCTGCAGCTGGTCCCATTCGCATCGGCTCAAGGCTATCCGACCAAACCGATCCGGATGCTCGTGCCGTACCCGGCGGGCGGATCGTTCGACATCTTCGCGCGCGTGATCGCGCAAAAACTGTCGGCGGCGTTCGACAAACAGGTGGTCGTCGATAACCGCGGCGGCGCCAGCGGCATCATCGCTGCCGAACTCGTCGCGCGAGCCGCGCCGGACGGATATACACTGCTGTTCGGCGGCGCCGGTACGCTCTCCATCCAGCCTGCGATGCACGCGAAGCTGCCTTACGACCCGCTTAGGGATTTTGCGCCGGTGAGCATGGTCGCGACCGCACCGCACATACTTGTCACGCATCCGTCGCTGCCGGTGAAGACCGTGCAGGACGTGATCGCGCTCGCCAAGGCCAAACCCGGTCAGCTTAATTATGCCACCGGCGGCGGCGGCGGGCCGCCGCATCTCGCCGCCGAACAGTTCAAGAGCATGACCGGCATCGACATCGTGCATGTTCCGTACACGGGAGGCGCGCAGGCAACAACCGCCACGGTCGCGGGCCAGGTGCAACTTTATTTCTCCAGCATGGCTTCGGCGATCCCGCTGGTGAAGGAAGGCAGGCTCAGGGGAATCGCGGTTACCAGCGCGAAGCGGACCGCGGCCGCGCCCGAGTTTCCGACGATCGCCGAGTCGGGCGTTCCCGGCTACGAGCTCCTCACCTGGTTTGCGGTCGTCGCGCCGGCGGCAACCCCGAAACCGGTGATCGCGCGGCTCAACGCCGAGATCATCAAGGCGGTCAACGCCGCCGACACCAGGAAGCGCTTTATCGAACTCGCTACCGATCCGGTCAGCAGCACGCCGGAAGAGCTCGGCGCCTATACTCGCCGCGAGATCGTGAAATGGAGGAAGTTGATCAAGCAGGCGAGCATAAAGGCGGAGTGAGATCACCCCTCCCTCTGGGTTGTGCTATCCTTGACGCCCCTGCCGATAGCGGCAACCCGATGGACAACCAAGATCAGTTCGGAGCTTGAAATGCGAATGGAAGTCCACGTTCACGGCACCGCATTCCTGTGCAAGGGCGTGCACCTGACGCAGGTCGAGCATGCGCTGCGCCCGTGGCTCGGATATCTCGAAGTCGATTCGATCTCCAAAGTACAAAGCCTTGAGCGCGAGGACCCCGGCCTGCGCTTCGACGCCAAAGAACAGGCGCTCGACATCTGCTGGACTGGTGCGGTCGGCCGCAGCTTTCATGCCCGCATGCAGGAGGCGCTCCAGGCGCTCGGCCCGCTCACCGAGTATGCCTCGGAAATTACCGTGACCTACTATCACGACAACGGCAAGGAAGAATTCCAGCAGATCTTCATCGGCCCGAGCGCCGAGGCGATCCACGAAATCCGCCGCCAGTGCGTCGAGGAAGACCTCGCCGCGTTGCTGTCGCCGCATTTCGACAAGGCGAGAGTCGACCAGGTGACCGCGATGGTTAACCAGATGTTTGAAGCAGACTGGAAAAACCGCCCCACGGTCGAGGAGCAGACCGTGTCGGCGCCGGTGCTGCAGCCGCATCCTCGCAACCGGCATTTGCATTAAGGACCCGTGAACGGGTGAACGGGTGAAACCCCCTCCCTAACCCTCCCCCTTGCCAAAAGGGGGAGGGAACCTTTCACTCCTCCACCCGTTCATTCGTTCACTCGTTTACTCATTCACGCATGGACGATATCGTCAAGCAGGCGATGGCCAAATGGCCGAACGTGGCAAGGTGTAGCGCGTCGGACTCGTTAGCGCTGAGTTTCCTCAGCGCCCGCTTGCGGGAAGACGTGCCTGACCGCCGGATTACCCCTCCATCAGTCGATACATGGATGCGATAACTAAGCAGGCAATGGCCAAGTGGCCGAACGTGCCGGCGGTCTTTGGGTGGCTCGGCCTCGACCGTCGCGGCAAATGGCTGATCAAGGGCGAGCTCATCTCGAACCCAGTGGTCGCCGACTTCATCAGCCGCAATTACGAGCACGACGCCGCAGGCCGCTGGTTTTTCCAGAACGGGCCGCAGCGCGTGTTCGTCGCGCTCAACTACACGCCGTTCATCTACCGTCTCGGGTGGAACCCCGACCCTGACGCGCCGCTCACCATCGAAACCCATACCGAAAGAACGGTGACCCGCGTTGACGGCGCTTGGATCGACGATGCGGGCATCGTGCTGCTCACTACCGAACATGGCGTAGGCATGATCGACGACCGCGATCTCGAACGCCTGCTGCCGTGCTTCACCGACGAGCGAGGCACGGCGTTGACGGAGGATGCGATTGCCGCTGCGCTCGAACGCCTGCAGGCCGGCGAAGTCGCCGGCGTGCGCTTCCGCTACCGCGAAAGCAGTGTGCCCGTATCAGCTGTCGCAGCGAGCGACGCCCCGGCCAGATTCGGTTACGTTCAGCGGCCCGTGCAGCCGGCCGGTCAGAAAGAGTGTTATTAATATGACATCAACACTGATAGGCAATACTCTCAAGGCCTGGCACTTTCTTTACAAGCGCGGATTCATCGAGGGCTTCGGTCACATCAGCGCGCGCCTGCCCGACTCGGACCAGTTCATCATTGCGCGGCATTCATTGGGTCCGAAGGCAACCGCCGAGGATTTTCTCGTGCTTGACCTGGAGGGCCGCAAAATTTCCGGCAAGGGCGATATACCCGGAGAGTATCCCATACACCTGGACATCTTCAGAGCGCGGCCCGACGTCGGCAGCATCATTCACTACCACGGAATGTACTCCACGGCGTTCACCACCAGCGAGCAGATGCTGCGGCCCATCCACCTCATGGGGACGATCTTCCACGACGGCGTTCCGATATACCCTGATCCCAGGCTGGTCAGTAACCGGCAACGCGGGGAAGCGCTGGCCAAGGCGCTCGGACCGCATCGGGCGGTTCTGTTGCGGGCGCACGGCGCGGCGATTACCGGCGGCAGTGTCGAGGAAGCAGTGGGCGGCGCATTTCTGTTCGAGGAGAACGCACATCGCGCCTGCGTCAGCGCCGGGCTTGGCAAACCGGTCTGGCTCGACGAGCAGACGGCTGCCGATGCTGGCGAGGAGTTGCTCAAGAACCGCGGGCCGTTTCGCCGCGTATGGGCGCTGGTTGAAAGCGACGCGGAAAAATGAACGATAGGTGTCAAGGGGCAACGGTGAAGGGTCAAGGGTGAAGGGTGAAGAACAAACAGCGCAAGCGCCAGGGTTCTTCCTCTTCTCACCTCTCGTTCTTATTTTCCTTGGCGGTCTTGGCGTACCCCTCGAGGGAGTATTGAAAAGAATCTTGGTTATTAAATCATTATTTATTCTTGAGCACTAAAACATGATTGATCTGAGAAGCGACACCGTAACGCAGCCCACCGAAGCGATGCTCGATGCGATGCAATCGGCAACCTTCGGCGACGACTCGCGCGATGGCGACGCGACGGTGATGAAGCTCGAAGCGCTCGCCGCCGAAAAAACCGGCAAGGAGGCGGGTGCCTTCATGCCGAGCGGCACCATGTCCAATCTCGTCGCCATGCTCGCGCATGGCGGCCGCGGCGGTGAGGTGCTGGTGGAGGAAGGCTCGCACACGCTCAACGCCGAGCTCGGCGGCATCTCCGGCGTCGCGGGCCTGTTCTACCGCGGCATTCCCGGAGATCGCGGCGCGATGGACCTCGACCTGCTGCGCGAAGCGGTGCGGCCCACCACGCGCAATCAGATGGGCACCGCGCTCATCTGGATGGAAAATACCCACAACCGCGCCGGTGGCGCGGTGCTGCCGCTCACACACATGCAGGCGGTGTGCGGGCTCGCGCGCGAAAACAGCGTGCCCGTACACCTCGACGGCGCGCGCATTTTCAATGCCGCCGCCGCGCTCGGCACAACCGCGAAGAATGTCGCGCAATACGCAGACTCGATTAGCTTCTGCGTTTCCAAAGGACTATCGGCGCCGGTGGGTTCCGTGCTGTGTGGCGGAGCCAAGTTCATCGAGCGTGCCCGCGCCTTCCGCCGCATGGTCGGCGGCAACATGCGTCAGGCCGGTCCGCTCGCCGCCGCCGGCATCGTCGCGCTCGAAAACATGGTCGAACGGCTGCCCGAGGATCACCGCACCGCCAAGCGCCTCGCGCAAGGGCTGCACACAATCGACGCGAGCATCGTCGATCCGGAAACGGTGGAAACCAATCTGGTGCGGGCTTCGGTGCGCGCAAGCGGCCTCAAAGCGGCGGATTGGTCGGCGGAAATGAAACAGCGCGGCGTGCTGGTCAGTCCGTGCGCGACTTGGGATCTGCGCTTCGTCACGCACCGTCATATCGGAGATGCCGAAGTCGACCACGCAATCAGCGCCTTCGCTGAAACTTGGAAACAATTCGGAACCACAGATAAACACAGATAAACACTGATAAGATCAAATTCAGAAATGCTTTAGCCACAGAGGACACAGAGAAAAACCCAAGAGCGAGATAATGTGCCTGGATTCCGTAAACGCATGAATTCAGAAGCGGATGACAAAAGCATGGCCTCGGGTGTCTAATAGCCGGCAAATAGGAAGTTCACTTTAAAGTAGCTGTCCGAAATAGGGGGGCCGAGTGTCGATTCTCGAAGCTGTCATCTCGGTGCTTGGTGGAGCAGCGGGTATCTGCTTTTGACGTTATCTGCATTAATCGGCGTTCATCTGCGGCGAGAACTGAAGGATGAAGGATGAGATTCAGGCAGCCAGAGATTCTTCGTCTGTCGTCTATAGCCTCTCCTGCTTTTCCTTGGCGTCCTCCGCGTCCTTGGCGGCAAAGCGGGTCAAGCAACCGGAACAGGCATTTACCGGATGCGTCTGGCAGTAAAGCTTTCCTCGATGTTGTCGTGAAAATAACTTCCCGGCGACAGCGCATTCATCAGGCGCCGGTGAACTTCTTCCGAGACGCCGGAATACTGATAAATGCCGCCGTTGCTGAACTCGATCTCGAGCACGCGATTGCGCGCATCGTAGCCGGCCGAGCGGATATTGCTGGAGTTGATTTTTTTGCGATCCATGACGGCTTTCCTCCGTGATGTTCCACAACGGTGCCGGCAAACCGCTCCCGGGCAGGTTTCCATGGCGCCTGAGAGACCGCCGCACATCACATGGTAATATGGCACGCTAAATGAAGCACGTCCTGCGCGCCATCCGCCACCTCGTTGCCGTCCTTGCCCTCGCATGGTTCGGCAGCGCGCTTGCGCAGCCATCCGTCGCGGCCTATCCTGCGAAGCCTGTGCGCGTCATCGCCGGTTTCCCACCCGGCTCCGGCGCCGACATCACCGCGCGCGTGATCGGCCAAAAGCTGGGCGAAGCGCTTGGCCAGCAGTTTCTGATCGACAACCGGCCGGGGGCCGGCAGCAATATTGCCGCCGATCTCGCCGCCAAAGCAGCGCCGGACGGCTATACGATGTTTCTCGGCACGGTCGCCAATACCATCAATGCAACGCTCTATGCCAGGCTGCCGTTCGACTTCGCGCGTGATTTTGCGCCGGTGGTACTCGCAGCCTCGGCTCCGAATATCCTGGTCGTGCATCCTTCCGTGCCGGCGCGTTCGGTCGCGGAACTGGTCAAGCTGGCCAAGGCACGTCCGGGCCAGCTCAACTACGCCTCGAGCGGCACCGGCACCGCGCCGCACGTCTCCGCCGAGCTTTTCAAGAGCATGGCCGGGATAAACCTCGTGCACATCCCTTACAAAGGAAGCCCGCAAGCGGTCACCGATTTGCTCGGGGGCCAGGTCGCATTAATGTTCTCCCCTGCTTCCACCGTTTTGCCGCACGTAAAAAGCGGCCGCCTGCGGGCGCTCGCCGTCACCACCTCCGCGCGGATGCCCTCGCTGCCGGAGCTGCCGACGGTCGCCGAGTCGGGGCTGCCCGGTTTCGAGACGGTAACGTGGTTTGGATTCCTGGTCCCCGCCACGACCCCGCGCGAAATCGTCAGCAAGCTCAACGCCGAGATCGTCAAAGTGCTCGCGCAACCCGAGGCGCGCCAGCAGTTCGCGACCCAGGGCATCGACNNGAGTAACTTGCCGACCTCGCGCAGCGCTTTCGTCGATTGGCCCGATCCCGTCGCGAGCGGCTTGCGATACGAGATATACACTTTGCCGGGATCATTTGGCAGCGTGTAGACCGCGATCGCGTACGGGCAGAACACGATGTTGCGCGAATCAGCCTCCATGGTCGAGCGTGACACGCTGGCGCCGCAGAATTCAAGTACTTCGGCCTTGATGTAGATCTGCCGCTCGCGGCCGATGTCCCTGCCGGTACGTTCGAGCATGTTGCTGATGTGCGCGGTGTAGTTGAGCACCAGCCCGCGGTTCTCGATCGCCATGACGACGCGTTCCTTGATGTCGTCAAAATCGCCTTTGACCGACTGCAGGGTGACGCCGGGCGTGGCCGCGGAGGCGCTGCCGCAGGCGAAGCCGATGATCAACAGCGCAATTGCCTTGGAAAATTTGAGTGTCACCGTCTGAATCCAACCCCCGCGGCCAGTGTGGCTGCGTCCTTGCGCACGCCAGCTGACCGCAGGTATTGTCAATGCTCAGATCCACTGCCCATCGGGAAAGGCCATGCACCTGGTATTGAAACCGGTGCCGGAACGGCCGGTGCTGCCGGTGCTGCCGGCCGCGCTACTGCGGGCTTAGCCGCGGGTTTCCTGGGTGCAGCCTTGCTCTTCGCCGCGGGCTTTTTCCTGGCGGCTTGCTTGGGCTTTTTCGTGGCCGCCTTTTTCATGACAGCTGATTTCTTACGTGCCGGCCTGGACTTCTTGGCGGCGAGTCCCTTCTTCGTTTTGATGGTGGCTTTTTTCTTCGCTGCCTTTTTCGTCGCGGGTTTTTTCTTCGCTTTAGCCATTTACTGTCTCCTTTAAGGTTAAAGGGTACTACGCGCCGGGCGCAGTGAACCCACCCACAGCAGCCGGCATACGGCCCGGCTGTCGAATGCCTTCACAAACCCCGCGCTGGACTTGCCGCGGGCCTTACAGCGGTCCTAGTGCAAAGCGGACAGCGTCTTGCTTGCCAGATCGCGATAAAGCACTTCCGGATCCAGCTTGATGCCGCCTTCCCAGGTCACCGTGTTTTCAACCGGATCGAGCGCGACGCGGTTGAAGGTGTCGATGTCGCACAGCATCCGGAAATATTGGGTATGCACGATATCGCCGAGGTAAACATGGCCTTCGAGCCCGTCGGCNNGCTTAATCCCAACTGAGCGCGCCTCCCGTTTGATATTCAATCACGCGTGTTTCGAAGAAATTGCGTTCCTTCTTGAGATCGGTCATTTCCGACATCCACGGAAACGGATTGATCGCACCCTCGTACATCGTATCGAGACCGATCTGCTGGCAGCGGCGGTTGGCGATGTAACGCAGGTATTCCTTGAACATCGGCGCATTGAGCCCGAGCACACCGCGCGGCATGGTGTCCTCGGCATAGCGGTACTCGAGGTCGACCGCTTTGCGCATGATGCCGCGAATCTCCTCGCGAAACCCGGGCGTCCACAGGTGCGGATTTTCCATCTTGATCTGGTTGATCAGATCGATGCCAAAATTGCAGTGCATCGATTCGTCGCGCAGGATGTACTGGTACTGCTCGGCAGCGCCGGTCATCTTGTTCTGCCGTCCGAGCGCGAGGATCTGCACGAAACCGACGTAGAAGAACAGCCCTTCCATGACGCACGCGAACACGATCAGGCTCTGCAGGAGCTTCTGGTCGCTCTCCGGCGTGCCAGTCCTGAATCGCGGGTCGGTCAGCGTATCGATGAACGGGATCAGGAACTCGTCCTTGTCGCGAATGCTTGCGATCTCGTGGTAGGCATTGAACACCTCGCCCTCGTCGAGACCGAGGCTTTCGACGATGTACTGGTAGGCATGGGTGTGGATCGCCTCCTCGAACGCCTGGCGCAGCAGATACTGCCGGCATTCGGGCGCGGTGATATGACGGTAGGTGCCGAGCACGATGTTGTTCGCCGCGAGCGAATCGGCGGTGACAAAGAAGCCGAGGTTGCGCTTGATGAGGCGGCGCTCATCCTCGGTCAGCCCGTTGGGGTCCTTCCACAGCGCGATGTCGCGGCTCATCTGGATTTCCTGCGGCATCCAGTGATTGGCGCACGCGGAAAGATATTTCTCCCACGCCCATTTGTACTTGAAGGGCACCAGTTGATTGACGTCGGTCTGGCCGTTGATGATGCGCTTGTCGGCGACGTTGACGCGGCGAAGTCGCGCCGGCGCCGACGGGGGGACAAGCGCGGCCATGCCGGCGGCGGGAGCGCGTGGCAGCGCGTCGCCCTGCGGCGCCGTGCCGGTAATCGGCTGCAACCCGGCTGCGGCAAGGCCGCCGCCGTGAGTCACGCTTTCTTCGAATTGCAACATAACCAATCTCCTTTATTGATCCTGCTCACTGGCACGCCTCGCAATCGGGATCGAGGATAGCGCACACTTTCGGCTGCGGCTCCTCGCCCGCGCCCGCCGCCAGCCCGCCGCCGTCAGCGGGCACGGCGTTCAATGCGCCGGCCTCGACGGTCGACTTCTCGGCATGCGTCGCGCCGAGCGTGCGCAGGTAGTAAGTGGTCTTCAACCCGCGCAGCCAGGCGAGCTTGTAAGTCTCGTCGAGCTTTTTGCCGGAGGCGCCAGCCATGTAGATGTTGAGCGACTGCGACTGATCGATCCATTTCTGGCGCCGCGCCGCGCACTCGACCAGCCAGGTCGCATCGACTTCGAACGCGGTCGCGTAAAGATTGCGAACCTCGGGCGGGATGCGATCGATCCTCGCAAGCGTGCCGTCGAAATACTTGAGGTCGGCGATCATCACCTCGTCCCACAGGTTCAGCTTCTTCAGATCCTCAACCAGGTACTCGTTGGCGACGGTGAATTCGCCCGACAGGTTCGACTTCACATAGAGGTTTTGATAGGTCGGCTCGATGCACTGCGACAGCCCGGTGATATTGGCGATGGTCGCGGTCGGCGCGACTGCGATGCAATTCGAGTTGCGCATGCCGACTTGCTGGATGCGCGCGCGCAACGCGTCCCAGTCGAGCGTTGTCGACAGGTCGGCCTCGACGTAGCCGCCGCGCTCTTCGGCGAGCAGCTTGAGCGACTCGTGCGGAAAGATGCCCTGGTCCCACAGCGAGCCTTTGAACGTCGAATACGGCCCGCGCTCTTCGGCGAGGTCGGTCGACGCCGAGTACGCGGTATAGGCGATCGCCTCCATCGAGCGGTCCGAAAAATCGACCGCCGCCTGCGAAGCGTAGGGAATGCGCAGCATATGCAGGCAGTCCTGGAAGCCCATGATGCCCAAGCCCACCGGACGGTGCTTGAAGTTGGAGTTGCGCGCCTTGTTGACCGAGTAGTAGTTGAGGTCGATCACGTTGTCGAGCATGCGCATCGCGGTGCCGACGGTGCGCTTCAACTTCTCGAGGTCAATCTTGCCGCTCGCGACATCGAGGTGTGCCGGCATGTTGACCGAGCCCAGGTTGCATACCGCAATCTCGTCCTCGTTGGTGTTCAATGTGATCTCGGTGCACAGGTTGGAGCTGTGCACGACGCCGACGTGGCACTGGGGACTGCGGATGTTGCACGGATCCTTGAACGTGATCCAGGGGTGCCCGGTCTCGAACAGCATGGTCAGCATCTTGCGCCACAGCTGCGCCGCCGGGATCTTCTTGAACAGCTTCAACTCGCCTTTGGCGGCTTTCTGTTCGTAGCCGAGGTAGGCCTGCTCGAACGCCCGTCCGAACTTGTCGTGCAAGTCGGGAACCTCGGAGGGTGAGAACAGCGTCCATCCGCCGTTTTCCATCACGCGCTTCATGAACAGGTCCGGGACCCAGTTTGCGGTGTTCATGTCGTGGGTACGGCGGCGGTCGTCGCCGGTGTTCTTCCTGAGATCGAGGAATTCCTCGATGTCGAGGTGCCAGGTCTCGAGGTACGAGCACACCGCGCCCTTGCGCTTGCCGCCCTGATTCACCGCGACCGCGGTATCGTTGACGACTTTGAGGAACGGCACCACGCCTTGGGACTTACCGTTAGTGCCCTTGATGTGGGCGCCGAGCGCACGCACCGGCGTCCAGTCGTTGCCGATGCCGCCCGCGTATTTCTGCAGCATCGCATTTTCCTTGATCGCCTCGTAAATGCCATCGAGATCGTCCGCCACGGTGGTCAGATAGCAGCTTGCGAGCTGCGAGCGGCGGGTCGCCGAGTTGAACAGCGTGGGCGTCGAGCTCATGAAATCGAACGACGACAGCACGTTATAGAACTCGATCGCGCGCGCTTCGCGTTGGTCTTCGGGCTCGTTGAGCGCCAACCCCATCGCGACGCGCATGAAAAACGTTTGCGGCAGCTCGATGCGGCTCCCGCGCACGTGCAGGAAGTAGCGGTCGTAAAGAATCTGCAGCCCGAGGTAACCGAACTTGAGATCGCGGTTGGCGTCGAGTGCGGCGCCGAGGCACTTGAGATCGTAGTTCGCGATGCGCTCGTCGAGCAACTCGGCTTCGATGCCTTTCTTGATCAGCCGCGGGAACACCTCCGCGTAACGCTCCTTCATTTCGGCTTGCATCACTTCCTCGCCGACCGTCTCGAGCCGCAGCGTATGCAGCAGCAGGCGCGCGGTAACGTAGCTGTAAGCCGGGTCTTTTTCGATCAGTGCGCGCGCCGACAGGATCAGCGACTTGCGCACCTCGTCGATCGGCACGCCTTCGTAGAGGTCTTTCAGCGTGCCCTGCAGGATCACGGAGGGAGCGACCGCGCGGCCGAGACCCTCGCATGCATCCTGCACCAGTGTGGTCAGCCACGCCATGTCGAGCGGTCGCGACTTGCCTTTCTCGGTGACATTGATCACCAGCTGGGCAGCGGCGTCTTTCGCCTGCGTATCGCGCTGCTTGGCGCGCTCCTGCGAGCGTTGTTCGCGATACAGCACATAAGCACGTGCGACTTCGTGTTCGCCTGAACGCATCAGCGCGAGCTCGACCTGGTCCTGGATGTCTTCGATATGAAAGGTGCCGCCGTTGGGCTGACGCCGCAACAGCGCGCCGACTGCTGTTTCGGTAAGCTTGGCGACGAGCTCGCGCACGCGGGCGGACGCCGCGCCCTGACCGCCGTTGACGGCGATGAAAGCCTTGGTTGCGGCGATCGAAATCTTGACCGGCTCGAAACCGACCACCGCGCCATTGCGTCGGATTACCTTGTATTCGCTGTAGCGGGATTGCGTCGCTTCCGGCGTCGCTTCGACGGCAAATTCCATGTTGGGTGCGGCAACGGGGATGTCGGTGGCTAACTGCATGGTGGTCTCTCCTTTAAACGTTCATTTCGCTATGCTTTTCTCTGCCGTGCGGCTAAGCGCCAAGCGGCAACCCCCGAACCACTACATCTTGTGTTCAAACTGGGTGTTTCGACTAATTCTAGTGGGTGGATTTGGAGAGTGCAATAGTTATTTAATTTTTTTGTCCCCTCGGAATCATTTGCGAAATAGCCAGATTTACTTGTTGCTACAGTGAATCAGTTGCTCAAAAAATGTACAGAAAATGCCCAGAAAATGGCGTCAAAGCTGGCTTTGGGGAAAGGGGTGTTGCGTTGCAACAGAAACAGGACTCGGCGGTTAATCGCCTTTTATGAGCGAACGATAGCGCACCCAGTCGAAGCACGGCCCCGGATCGGTCTTGCGCCCGGGCGCGATGTCGGAATGGCCGACGATGTCGGTGATTTGATAGTTCGCGTTGAGCGCGCGCGTGAGCTCGGCAAGCCGCTCATACTGCACGTCTTCGAACGGCACATCGTCCGTGCCTTCGAGTTCGATGCCGATCGAAAAATCGTTGCAGCGCTCGCGGCCCCGCCAGCTCGACTCGCCGGCATGCCACGCGCGCTGATCGCACGCCACGAACTGGATGATTTCGCCGTCGCGGCGGATCAGGAAATGCGACGACACCTTAAGGCCGGCAATTTCGCGGTAATACGAATGCGCGTCCCGATCGAGCTTGCTGGTAAAAAGATCGATGATGCCCGGCCCGCCGAACTCGCCCGGCGGCAGGCTGATGCTGTGAATTACCAGAAGCTCGACCTCGCTTCCCGGCGGGCGCTCATCGGAATTCCGGGAAGCAATGAAACAAGCGCCTTCAAGCAATCCGCGGCGGTCGATGCGCACTTACTCGTGCCCGAGGCGGGGACGCGATGGCGGCGCGCCGCATCGCGGCAAACGCGCCTTGTGGCGCGCGCACCTAATCGTTCGATTCCAACGCGTCATTGATGCCCAGTTTTTCCATCTTGTAGCGCAGTGCCCGGAAAGTGATCCCCAGCAGCTTGGCCGCGGCCGTGCGGTTGTAGTGCGTTTTTTCGAGTGCTTGCATGATGGCTTTTTTCTCCAAGTCCTCGAGACGCTCCGGCAAGGGCGCACTCATCAGCTCGGCGCCATTCCCTCTCGCCGAGGGCTGCGAAAACTGCAGGTCCTCCCTCTTGATTTCTTCGCTGGCGGTCAACGCCAACGCCCGCTCAAGGATATTCTCCAGTTCGCGCACATTGCCCGGGAAATCGTAGGATTGGAGTTCCTTCAACGCCGCGAATGAGAGCCTCGGCGGAGTGACATTGAGAGGTGCCACGAGTTTCTTCACTATTTCCGCCGCCAGCAACGGAATGTCCTCTCTCATCTCCCGCAGCGCCGGCATTCGCAATTCAATCACATTTAACCGGTAGAAGAGGTCCTGACGAAACGTCCGGTTTTCCACTTCATCGACCAGGCTGCGATGGGTGGCGCTGATGATGCGCACGTCGACGTTTTCCTCGCTGGTCGAGCCGACCTTGCGCACCTTTTTCTCCTGAATCGCACGCAGGAGCTTGACCTGCATCTGGATCGGCAGATCGGCGACTTCATCGAGAAACAGGGCGCCGCCGTTCGCGGCCTGGAAAAATCCGTCCTTGTCCTGCTCGGCGCCGGTAAACGCCCCTTTCTTGTAGCCGAAAAACTCGCTTTCCATCAGGTTTTCCGGAATCGCTCCGCAGTTGACCGGAACGAACGGTGCCTCGCGCCGCGGGCCTTTGAGATGCATCAGCCGTGCTGCCAGCTCCTTGCCGCTGCCGGATTCGCCGCTGATGTGTATCGGCGCCTGGCTGCGCGCAAGCTTATCGATCATGCGACGCGTCTGCTGCATCAACGCCGAATCGCCGAGCAGGACTGGCATGCCTGGCGGCTCGTCGCCGGGCTCACCTGTCTTGCGCGCCGCTCCAACTCGCGGCAGCTTCAGCGCGGATTTCACCAGCGCGCGCAACTGGTTGAGCGAAACCGGCTTGGCGAGATAGTCGAACGCACCCGCCTTAAGCGCCGCCACCGCATTTTCCGCGCTGCCGTACGCGGTGATCACCGCGACCGGCGTAGCCGTGTAATGCTTGCTCACGTGTTCGAGCAGCCTCAAGCCATCGCCGTCGGGCAGCCGCATATCGGTCAGGCACAGGTCGTAGCCATGCTTCTGCATCAGCTGCACCGCCTCAAACTCGCTCGCAGCGCAATCGGTCTCGAGCCCCATGCGCTGCAGCGTAAGGCTCAGCAACTCGCGGATGTCGGCTTCGTCATCGACGATCAGGACTCTGCTTTTGCTTATCATGTTAGGGACTCTCCGCTCCCCGGCACAGAACGGTGAACTGCGCTCCGGACGTCGTTTCCACGTAATCGAGCGTCGCGTCGTTGGCCTCGCACACCTCGCGCGCAATATACAACCCCAGCCCGGTTCCGCTGGTGGCACCGGTGAAGAAGGGCTCAAACAACTGGCTACGCAGCACTGGCGGCACGCCCGGACCATCGTCCACCACGTCCAATTCTACAATATTCCCATGACTCACCGTGCCCACCACGATGCGTATGCTCGCATCCTGGCGGCGGCAATGACGCAGCGCGTTGCGGCACAGATTCCACATTACCTGGTTCAGATGGCTGTGGTCGAATGACACTTTGGGCTCGGCATTAAACTCAAGCCGGAAAGTAGCCAGCGGCACCTTTTCGATCTCGCAGAACTGCTCGGCAAACGTATGCAGGAATTCGCCGACCTTGAACGTCTCGCGATGTGCGCGGTCACCGCGGTTCAACTTCAGGACATCGATCACCATACGATCGAGGCGCATGGTATTGTCGCGTATGATGGTCAGCAGCCGCGCCACGGTATCGTTAAGCGCCGGCTCTTCCTGCAGCAATTCGGTGGCGTGGCTGACTGCCGACAGCGGGTTCCTGATCTCGTGCGCAATATTGGCGGTGAGCCGGCCGAGCGCCGCCAGCTTCATCTGGCGCGCCTGTGCCTCCACCCGCGTCAAGTCCTCAAGAAAGATTACTGCGCCGACGTCGCGATTGCGGCCAACCGGAACGAAGCGCGCGCTCACTTTATTGTTGAGCACGGCCGTTCTCATCGGGTCGAAACCGGCGACCGGGTTCCTGCGCCATTCCTCGAGCCGCCGCGCCAGCACCGGTGAATAATCTTTCAAATTCGGCTCGCGGCGCAGCGGGCCCAGCATGTCCTCGGCGCGCGCGTTGTGCTGGCGAATCACGCCATGCTCGTCGACCACCAGCACACCGTCCTGCATGTCCTGAATCACGAGTTGGCTCACTTCCGCCATATTGGCGAGATCGATTTCTCGCTGCGCGACAAGCTGCTCGGTCGCGACCAGGTAGCGGGCGAGCGTGTGCGCGACCCACGCCGTCGTGAAATAGCCAATGCTGAGCAGCCCGGCCTGAACGTATTCCGTGGTATTCCCATAGAAATACAGCACCTGCACCGTGTGCTCGAGCAGCACCGCGATGGTTGCGAGCGCGGCGTAAAACAACGTCAACCGGCCGCGGCTGATGAGCCCCGCCGCGGCGAGCCCCGACAGCAGCAGCAAACCGAGTCCGCTCGAAATACCGCCGCTCGCAAACATCAGCACCACGATGAACAGAATGTCAGCGCTGACCTGGACGCCAAGCTGCAAGTGGAAATTCCTGCGCCAAGCGATCGCCACAAAGCATAACAGGCTGAACATCACGTAGCTGACGCTGACGTAAACGAACAGCTTGAAGTCCAGCGAGCCGAAAGACAGCGTGTTGCCGAATACCCCGATTGCCGCGAGCAGCAACAGCGCGACGATAAAACGATAGCCGTTGAAAAAATACAGCGAGCGCCAGTAAGAATCCGGCGGCTCGGACGACAGCCCCTGCAGATCCAGCTCCAGTTGCCGCGATTCAGACTGCGTGATGGATGACATCGGCCCCTAACGGTGCAGGCGCAAGTGCTCTTCGCTGCAGAAGAACTTCTCGCCACTCGCGCGGCTCTCGCTGCGCGGCAGATGCACCCCGCAGTGGGCGCAGCGCACCATGTCTTCGGCGGCGCCGGCGGGCGGCGGCTCTTCGCGCGTCAGCGACCTGCGGTATTTTCCCAATATCCACCAGGCGAAGGCGAAAACCAGAACGATGAGGATCAATTTACCCAAGGCTTCGCGTCCCGCCGGTTCTCGACCCCATCGTCTTGTGAAAATCGGGTAGCCGCCCGCCGCGCCCGGCGCGGATCCGGTCGGCCAGTGTCTTGATTTCAGCGTTGCTGGTTTCGTCAGCACAGGCTACGCGTGTCATTGCAACCCCTCGAGTCAGGTTTGTGGGGGAATTATATGCCGCGCGAGGACGCCATGGCGGCGTCCGCTGCGCAACACGATGTTGAGGGAAAGATGGTCGGGGTGACTGGATTCGAACCAGCGACTCCTGCGTCCCGAA
>PLYS01000321.1 GCA_003153455.1 Betaproteobacteria bacterium
TGAAACTCGGCGCTGCGCCGCTCCTGCAGCTTGGCCGCGGCGACGAGCTCCGGCGGCACGCCTTGCATTGCGATCCTTTTAAGGATGGCGCGCATCTCCGACTCAAGCGCCTTCGCGTCGCCGCCAGCGGGAAACGCGGCCACGGCGTAGGCGAGACCCGCCTTCGGCAACGGGTCGAACGAAAAATCGGTGCCCAGCGCCTTGCCCTGCGGCACCAGCCCGTAGAGATCGCCGCGCTGGCTCTTCAGCACGTCGACGAGCACTTCGGCTGCCGCGTAATCCGGGCTGTTGAGGCCCGGCAGGCGCAGCGCGATCACCTGCAGGCCGTAGGGCAAATCGCTGTCGAGCGTGAGCGCCGTGGGCACGACGGGCCCGAGCTTGATTTCGGGCCGCGCCGGCAGGCCCCTGGCGGGGATCGGCCCGAACAACTGCTGCACTTTCGCGAGCGTTGCCTGTGGATTAACATCGCCCACGATGACCAGAATCGCGTTGTTGGGCGCGTACCAGCGTTCGTGGAAGTCCTTTAGCATCGCGGCGGTCGTCGCGTCGAACGACGGACGCGTGCCGAGCGCATCGTGCGCGTAGGTGGAACCGTCGAAGAGAGCTTCGCGCAGCTTGGTGAACAGCACGTATACCGGGCTTGAGAGGTCTTGCGCGACCTCCTGCTCGATGGCCCCGCGCTCGCGCTTCCAATCCTCCTCGGAATCGAGCACGTCCTTCATTCGCAGCGCCTCGATATGCAGCGCCACGTCGATATCCTCGGCGGGAACCGTGTAAAAATATTGCGTCGCCGTTTGTCGCGTAGCGGCATTGAAATTGCCTCCCATGACGCTCCCGATATTGGCGAGCTGGTCGGCGGTGAGGCCCGGGCTCCCCCGGAACATCATGTGCTCCAGGGCATGTGCCGTGCCCGGGAAGCCCGGCGGCGTCTCGTCCGCGCCGACAAGATAATTGACGTTGGTCGAGACCACCGGCGCGAGCGTGTTGCGCACGATGACCACCCGGAGGCCGTTGGCAAGCGTCGCGCGCACTACCCCCGCTTCGCCAACCCGGGCGTTCGCGGCGAGCGTGCTCGCTCCCAGCGCCGCGATCGCGATTACAACGAGCGCTGCGCCGGCGCGAGCGAATGCTTTGGCACTCCGGCCAAAAATATTTTTCATGACGTTATCCTTTTGATTTGACGACTGCCGGCGAAAAGCTTGGAGCGCCGCGCAGGACATCAAGTTCTAATTCGCGCGGTGCGCGGTCACTTTAATGCGTTCCGCGCGTCGTACGAGTTGTCGAGTTGCCTTGCGGCATGTCCATGGCTCACACCGTCCTCCTGTCTGAGTCAATGATGATTTGGTCATCGCCTGCGAATTCATAGCGCGGTACCACGAGATTGGTCGGCGCTGGCGAGCCTTTCAGCACGCGGCCGGCAACATCAAATTTGGAGCCGTGGCACGAACAATAAACGCTGCCCGTTCTCGCCGGCCCCATTTCCGCCTTGTCGTCCGCTGACTTGAACTGGGGCGAGCATCCCAGGTGGAGAATTCATTACGGGGACAGCGCGGGCGTCAGGCTCCAGGTGCCGGCGATGCCTTCTTGGTGCCGCCGATCTTCTGGCCCAGAGCATCGATGCTGGTTCCCAGTGATTGGAACCCCTTGGCCACCTCGTCGTGCGTCCAAGTGGCGCCGGAGGCGAGCTTGTCGTCAAGGGCTCGGGCATCCGCCACCGCCGCCGAAGCACCCGCCTTCGCTTCCCCACCAGCCCAGCCCGCGGCGCTTTCCAGTCCGTGGACAGCCGCCTTGAACTCGTAGCCGGCCTTGTCGTACTCCTTGCGTGCCCAGGATTCGGCCGCCTTGGAACGATGCTCCAGGGCGAGTGCGTGGTTGGCTTTCGCAAAAGCTTTTGCCATCGATTGCTCGTCCTTCACCGCACCTTTTTCGACCGAGGCGGCGAGCCTGTCGAGTTGCGCAACCGAGCTGTCGAGTTCCTGTTTGGCATCCCCGGTGGCGCGGCCAGCCTCGAGGCGCAGGTAGCTGGCCGCCTTGCGGACGTCGGTGGCCGCAGCCTTGTACTCCTTCTTGGCATAGGCCGCAACGGCGTCCGTGAAGTGGCGCTGCGGCTCCTCACTTACCGGGTACCAGGTGGCCACGTCGGTTAGCAGCCAACGACGTTCCATGTCGGCACGCGCGGCCTTGTCGATCGCCTTGTCCAAATCCGCCTCGGTCTTGATCTTGCCGCTCTCGATGGCTGCGGCGGCCGAACTGACTTTCAGCGCGCTGGCGTTCATGCGCTTGATCGCGTCCTGCGAAGACTTCGTATCCGCCGCCAGGATCGCTTCGTCCTCTTTTACCAGCGCTTTGTCCTCTTTTGCCAGCGACTTGTTCTCCTCGCCGGAACGAGCGGCCTGCCGTTTCAGTTCGTCAGCCACGGCGCGCAATTCCGTGGCGGCCTTTTTGTTGTCCTTCGCGTCGAAGGCCTTGCGCGCGGCATCCAGATGCCGGCTGACGGCATCAACAACCGGTGTGTAAGTGGTGTCGTCGTAGATGATCCAGTCGTCCGGCGACTTAATCGGGATCGGCGCCTTGGTCACCGCCGGCGCAGGCTGAACGACCGGCGCGGCGGGTGCCTTCGGGGCCTGCGCGTATGCCACGCCAGCGAGCTGAGTCGTTGCAACAAGGACTGCCAATGTAATGGATTTGAGCGCGAAGTTCATGGTGTGATCCTTTCGAAAAGAGAGTCGTTTCTGATTACGCGTGCACTGGCGAAGAAACTTCGTCCTGCGCAGGGTGATGGTCGAACGAAGAAAGCCCGGAGGTTTCCAGCAGTTCATGTGCACGCTTGATCTCCGTCGCGTCGCCGTGCACGACCAGCATGAACTTGTCGGCCTTGAGCGCGGTTTCGTAGCGCAGCACGGAGTCCTTGGGAATTCCAACCGCCATCAAGGCCCCGACCAGGGCACTGGCGCCACCAACCAATGCGGCGCCTTGCAGGCCGCCGAAGATCGTCGCCGCGAGCGGGCCCAGAATGATCACATGGCCCACCACCGGGACGAACATCATCGCGGAGCCGAACAGCACCCCCATCAGGCCGCCTCAGAATGCGCCAAGCTTACCGAAGATCTTGGCCCGATCGCCGGCATTGAGGAAGCCGACCACGTGTTCCTCGGTATGGTAGTCCCTGCCGATGATCGAGATCTTCTTCATGTCGAATCCGGCGCGTTGCAGCGCCTTCACTGCGGCTTCGGCCTGGGTGTGGATGTCATAGACGGCGACAGCGATATCGGTTTTGGTCATGTTCATGATGTGGTCCTTTGTGGGTTGTTTTCTCTGGATCGAACGCCGCGGTGTTGTCTTCATTCGTGCGTCCATGGCTTGAACTCTAACCCTCGGCGGGCTCCATGTAAGCTGCTGAAGGTCACGATCTGCAAGTGACCAAGGTCACAGCTGCGACGCTCAGGCTTTAGCGCCCGGCGTCATGCAAGCGAAATTGCACTCGAGTCGTACCTAGGCTCCCTGTATCTGATTTGACTACCAGTATGGAAGCGCTTAATTAAGCCACGCTTAAAGTCGGCACGTCCCCTTCGCCATCGCGTTGTGGATCTCCTAGCCTGGATTTCCACGCGAC
>PLYS01000245.1:0-11263 GCA_003153455.1 Betaproteobacteria bacterium
CCTTAGGTGCTGGCGCGCGCTCGCGGACGTGCCGCGGCGACCGAGCAGTAAAACATATATAACGCGTGCCTTTCCTCTTGTCCGCTTGCGGCCAGCGCGCGCCAGCATTGCATAAGATCAGCGGGTGGCACTGTGGCCAGCAGAGTGCCTAGTGTGTTCGTGGCGCGGCTCCGGCGCCCATCCCGCTCTCAGACCGAAAGCCGAAGATTTTCGGGCCTGTCATTTTTGCACAAAAGGACACGAACGCGCTCACACAATGACCCCTGCTGCGGTGAGTGCATCTACGTCGTGCGCGGCATAGCCGGCCTCGGCGAGAACACGGCGAGTATCGGAACCGTATTTTGGCGGAAAGCGCATCTCGGCCGACGCTCCCGGCACATCCACGGCGGGCGGTTGCATGTGGATAATTTTTCCGTTCGGCGTAACCGTCCGCGTGAGCTTGGCGCGCACTTGCGGCAGCTCGCGGACTTGGCGTACGTCAAAAATGCGCGTCGCTGGGATCGTCGCTGCGCGCAGATCGGCCAATATCTCATCCACCCGGTAACGCATTGTTACCGTGGCCATATCTCGGTGGATAGCCTCCTGCTCGATGTGCCGACCTTCGTTGGTTTCCCGAACGCTGTTCGCGATGGAGGTAAACTTGGGGCTCTGAGTGAGGCGTTTCCATTGCACATCGCTTCCGATCGCGAGATATACGAAACCATCGGCGGCCGGATATACATTCGTCGGGATGAACTTGCGGTGCCTGTTGCCGGCGCGGGTGATTTCGTTCGGCTCGCAGCCGAAGTCGATGAGCGGCAGAACGGTAATCAGCCACGATGCCGCGGCCTGTAGCATCGAGACGTGAATTGCCTTGCCGCGGCCGGTTTCATGGCGCTCGAGCAACGCCAGCAGGACGTTGGCATAAACTTCGTCGCCCGCCTTGAGATCGATCACCGGCAGGCCCATGACCGTCGGCATGCCGGTTGGATCGCCGGTGACTTCCATATAACCGCACATCGCCTGGATGACCGGATCGTAGCCGGGCGTCTCCGGATATTCGGGCCCCATTGCCGATATGCCCGCCCAGATCAGGTCCGGCTTCACGGCGGACAATGTCGCGTAGTCGATTCCGAGCGGCTTGTAGCGCGATGGCACGGTGTTGCAGCAAAAGACATCCACATCGAGCGCGGTGATTAATCGTTCCAGCACCTGTTTCCCGCGCGCATCCTTGAGATTGAGCGCGATCGCCTCTTTGCCGACATTGGGTGCGATGAAATAGCTGCGCCGATCGTCATCGGCGATGCGACTGCCGATATAGCGGTTGGGGTCGCCGGGCAGGCCATTTCCACTTGGCGCGGCTTCGATGCGAATGACTCGCCATCCGAGTTGCGCGAAGCGCAATGTCGCCGAAGGGAGCGACAGGGCTTGTTCCATGCTGAGAACGGTTCGGCGTTTCACAATTCGGGGTTCCACGTGGGCGGCTTCGCACGGCCATGAAGCGCGCGATAGACATTTTCGGGCGTGAACGGGAGGGCGTAGATTCGCACTCCCGTCGCGTTGTAGATGGCATTGGCGACGGCGGCGGCGACGCAAATCGCCGGTGCCTCGCCCACGCCCTTGGCGCCTTGCGGGCCTTCGCCGTCCATGGATTCGACGAAAGAGATGTCCATTTCAGGAATTTCCGGCGCGGTCACCAGCTTGTAGTCGCGAAAATTGGGATTACGCATGATGCCATTTTCGACGATTAGGTTTTCCGTCAGCGCGTAGCCCTGACCCATGACGATGCCGCCCTCGACCTGTCCTTCGATTCCGAGCCGGTTGAGCACGCGTCCAACGTCGTGCGCACCCGTCACCTTGACGAGCCGGACGATCCCCGTTTGCGTGTCGACTTCGATCTCGACGACCTGCGTTGCCCAGGCATAGGCGGCGGAAACGTCGCCTTTGAATTTGCTATCCTGATGCGCGCTCGGAGGTTCGTAGTAGAACGACGTCATCACCAGCTCGGCCTTTTTGGAAAAGTGCAATGAGCGCATCAGCTTGCCGAGCTCGATGATCTTGCTGCCGCTATCGTTATCGATCACAAATCCGTCGTTCAGGTCTAAGCTATCAACGGCCCGCTCGAATTTGGCCGCCGCGGCCGCCAATATCTTTTCCTTGGCCTTGCGCGCCGCACCGATCGCGGAGTTTCCAGCGATGAATGTCGTGCGCGACGCGTGCACACCGACGTCCCACGGGGTGATATCGGTATCGCTGTTGATGACGGAGACCGCCGAAAGCGGCAGCCCTAGTTCCTCGCAAACCAGTTGCGCCAACACCGTTTCCGAGCCTTGGCCGATTTCCGATGCGCCGGTTATCAGCGTGACATGGGCGAAGTCGTCGATCTTGAGGATCGTGCCGCAGCCGTCTGACGGGTAGATCTTGGCGCCACCGCCGACATGCAGCATCGACGCGATTCCGGTCCCTCGTTTGATCGGATTCTTGTCGCGCCATTGCTCTTGGTAGCTGCGGTGCTTGGTCTGGTAATCGCTACGCGCCGCCGCCGTGCGCAGGCAATCCTGGAATCCGCAAGACTTGAATTGCATGCCCTGAGGCGTGATCTCACCCGGGTGCTGCGCATTCTTGAGCCGGAACTCGAGTGAATCCATTCCAATCGCGTCCGCGAGCTTGTCCATGTGCGCTTCCACGGCAAACGTCGCCTGCAGATTCCCGTAGCCGCGAAACGACCCCGCGTAAGGATTGTTGGTGTAGACGGCGCGCGTGCGATAGGCGCAGTGCGGGACGCGGTAGAGCGACGAAAAAGTCTGCATCATGACGAACGGTGTGGTCGCTCCCCATGATGTATAGGCGCCGTTATCGTGCACCGTTTCGACGCTGCGGAAGGTGAGGGCGCCGTCTTTTCGGCAACCCGACCGCAGCTTGAGCAACACCGGCTGGCGCGTCGGTGAGGCAATGAATTCTTCCTCGCGCGTGAACACGAGCTTGACCGGCCGTTTGGTTATTTTCGCCAGAAATATCGCGATTGGCTCGAATGGATAGATGTCGAGCTTCGAGCCAAAGCCGCCGCCGATCGGCGGTTGAATAATGCGAACCCGTCCAGGATCGATGCCGAGCTGTTCCGCAAACTCGCGCTTATGCAGGAACGGAACCTGCGTATTGGAATAGAGCAGAAGATTGTCTGCGGCGTCGAACTCGGCGATCACGCCTGACACGCCCATGCAGCAATGCGTGACGTAGTGCAGCTGGAAAACATCCTCGACCACGGCATCGGACTCGGCCTCGCCCTGCGCCACATCGCCCTGGCTGTAGTCGAATGTCATTGCGATATTGTCGGCCGATCGCTTGTGCAGGACCTCGGTTTTTCCGTTCGGCGCGGTCCAGGTCAGATCTTCATCGTGCAATACCGGTGCGCCCGGCTTCAGCGCATCGTCGGCATTCGCGACCACCGGCAGCCGCTGGTATTCGACCTTGATCAATTTCAGCGCGGCCTCCGCGATTTCCTCGCTGTCGGCGGCGACCGCCGCGATCTCGTCGCGGGGGCTGCGCACGTGGTCAAGCTTGAGCGGGAGATGGTCATTGGCCACCCCGATCGGGCGTTGCCATGGTACGTCGGCGGCGGTGATGACCGTGTGCACGCCCGGCAATGCCTTGGCCGCACTGGTATCGATCGATAAAATCCTGGCGTGGGCCTCGGCCGAGCGCAGGATTTTCGCGTACAATTGTCCGGGAAGATTGATGTCCTGGATGTAGCGCGTCTTGCCGCTGGCCTTCTCGGGCGCGTCCATCTTCGGGATGCGCTTGCCGATGAGTGAGGCACCGGTGCGAGGTTTCACGATCGTATCCATGCTCGCCTCCTATGACGCGTCGACTTGAGCGTCCGCGATAGCGTCGACGATTTTCTTATAGCCCGTGCAACGGCAAAGATTTCCCTCAATTCCGCGCTGGATCTCGGAACGATCCGCGTGCGGGTGCTGCTCGAGCAAGTGACTCGCCTGCACCATGAGGCCTGGCGTGCAAAAACCGCATTGCACGGCGCCGCTTTTGGTGAAGCTCTTTCTGAGGGACTCGCCAATCGGGCTTGTGACCAGACCTTCGATCGTCACCAGATCACGGCCATCACAATCGGCTGCGAACATCAGGCAGGAATTCACCGTCAATCCGTCGACGAGAATCGTGCAGGCTCCACACTCGCCTTCGCCGCAAGCGTATTTGGTGCCGGTGAGATCTATCCGGTCGCGCAGCATTTCAAGGGTGCTCATCTGGGCAGAGACGGTCACGCGCCTCTCAACCCCGTTCAACTTGAACATGATGTTAACTGTCGCGGACATGAACCAGCATCCTCTGCAAGATGTTATGGACGAGCTCGCGCCGATACCAGTCGGACGCACGCACGTCGCTGATCGGATGAATTTCCTGTGCGGCTGCCGCAACGGCTGCTTCGATGGTGGCATCGTCCAGCGGTTTGCCCTCGATGGCAGCCTCGGTTTGCGGTGCCCGGATCGGCGTCGGCGCCACCGCGCCGAAGGCGAAACGAACCTTGTGCAATGTCTTGCGGTCGCGCACCGCGGCCAGACCGATCGAAATCGTCGAGACGTCGAGAGCGGGCCGGGTGCCGAATTTGAAGAACTCGCTGATGAATTCTGCCGGCGGTAGGGGAAGTTCGACGCCGGTGAGAAGCTCCGTGCTCTGGCGCTTGGTGCGGCCCGGCGCGACGAAGAAATCGGCCAACGGCATGGTGCGGGTGGCGAGCGCGCCGTTTGGCTTGCTGGCAAGAACGACCTTCGCATCCAGCGCCAGCAGCGGGACAAGCGTATCCCCTGCCGGCGATGCATTGCAGATGTTGCCGCCAATCGTTCCGGCGTTGCGCAGCTGGTCGCTGGCAAAATGATCGCACGCCTGCCACAGCGCATTGAAACGCTCGCGCACGAGCGCGCTGTTGAGAAGTTCCGTCATCGTGGTCAATGCGCCGATTCGTACCGTGCCTTGCGCCTGCGAAATGCCACGCAGCTCCGGAATGTGCCGGATGTTCATCAGCGTCGGCTGCATTTTCAGGCGGCCCGCTTTCATTTGCGGCATCACGTCGGTGCCGCCCGCGACAACCGTGACATTTCCCGCGCGCAAAATGTCGGCCGCTTCATTGAGCGATCGTGGCGCAGCGTAGCTTTGAATGTCGTACATTCGCGTTACCTCGAAGATCGCCAGTTTGTGGGTTGTGCCTGCATTATGCGGATATCTCTTTTGCGATAATCAGCTTGAGGATTTCGCTGGTCCCGCCGCCGATAAGCGTGAAACGGACATCGCGCAAAAAGCGCTGTGCCGGATACTCCATCGCATAGCCGTAGGACGCAAACACGCGCGCCGCCTGGTCGCAAACACGCGCCGCGGTCTCGCTGGCAAATAGCTTCGCCATCGCCGCCTGTTTGTGGTGCGGCTTGTCGTTATCCCGCAGCCAGGCGGCGTGATAGACGAAGTGGATGGCGGCCTCGAGCTCAGTTGCGATTTCCGCCAGCTTAATCTGGATGGCCTGGTAGCGGTTGATGGCCTTGCCGAACTGTTTGCGCTCGGCAGCATACCGCACGGCCGCATCGAGTGCCGCGCGCGCGATACCGTTCGCCATTGCGCCGGTGATGATGCGAATTTCGGCCAGAGTCTTTCGCAGATGACCCTCACCATCGCCTTCCGTCTGCGACAAGCGATGACTATCGGGCACGAAGCAATCGTCGAAGGAAACCTCGGACGTTGGCAGCGCCCACATCCCCATCTTTTCGATTGGACGGCCGATGTTCAGCCCCTTGAATGCCCGCTCGATGAGGAAGATTGTGAGCTTTTTCTCCTCGCCGGCTTTCGCGAACACGGTGAAAAAGTCGGCAACCGGAGCCGAGGTAACCCAGGTCTTTTGCCCGTTGATGATGTAGCCGCCCTCGGTTTTACGAGCCTGGGTTGCGATTCCGTCAAGATCGCTGCCGGCATTGGGTTCGGTCATGCATATGGCGCCGATCTTCTCGCCGCGCAGCGCCGGCTTGAACAGGCGGTCGCGGATCTCGGCGTTGCCAAGCATGTGCAGAAACTTCGTGCCCATCAAGGATTGCATGGCGACGCAGCCGGCGACCGAGAGCGAGCCGCGCGCGATTTCTTCGAGCGCCAGGCAGAATTCGATCAGCCCCAGGCCCGTTCCGCCGTCCGCCTCGGGATAGCGCATGCCGAAAAGGCCCATCGCGGCCAACTGACCGAAAACCTCGCGCGGGAAGGTGTGTGCGGCATCGATGGCAGCCGCGTGCGGCGCGATTCGCTCGTCGCTGAAGCGCGCGAATGTCGCTTTGATCTCGCGTTGCTCTGGGCTGTGCTCAAAGTCCATAGAATTTCTGCGCTGCGGCCGGAGAAATGACCTCGTCGCGCACCTCTTCGCGGAGTTTGGCGCGATCCCGCTTGTGCGGATCGCCATATCCACCGCCCCCGCCGGCCTGCTGATGGTATTTCGTGCCCTTGGGGACGTTGGTAATCAGGTCCTTGTTCCTCGGCACGACAACCTTGCCGTCCGGATAGGTGAGGCGGATGAAGTTGAGCGTTCCGGGCCCGCCGCCGAACAGTCCGAATGCCGGTTCGAAGTCGCCGTCACCGAAGGTCACGAATTGCGTATTGTCGGAGCCGATTTCGAAGATCGTCTCGACGCCAAGACCGCCACGCCACTCGCCGGCGCCCGCGGAGTCGCCCAAGTATTCGTGCTTGATGAGACGGTGCGGCGTCTGTTGCTCGAACATCTCGTAATCTTGGTCGAGTACGCCGCCGGAGGCGTCGATCATGCCGATGTGGTCGTAGCCGTCGGTTCCCAGCATTGCGCCGGAGCCGCCTTTCAGGCCCATGAAGCCGATATCGACATATTTATCGTTCTTTTGAGGGTCGATTCCGGTGGTTAGCGAGCACAGCAAGTTATTCCAGCCGGCGGTGACGCGCTCCGGCATCACCGGCGCCAGCGCGCGCTGGATCGCATCGGCATTTGGCGGACACAGATGGTTGCCGAATGTCGTGGCCTTAGGGTAACTGGCGTTGAGTATCGTACCCTCGGGAATTATGATTTCAATTGGCTCGACCATTCCCTCATTGTGAGGAATATCTGGATTGATCATCTGCAACAGCGTCAGAATGGTTGCCGACGCGCTCGACGTGAAGGTGCCGTTGACGAAGCCGTTGCTCTGCGGATCTGTTTTCGAGTAGTCGAATTTGATTCGCTTGTCTTCGACGGTGATGGTCACGCGCACCTTGAATTTCGAGCCCTCGTGCCGGCCATCGTAATATATCGAGCCTTCACCGGAATAGGTGCCGTTCGGGATCGTCGCGATCTCGGCTTCCATCATCTTTCGCGTGGCCTCGAACAAGGCACTCTTGTGGGCCTCGAAATTCTCCCGGCCGTATTTCTTCAAGAGCTCGACGACGCGGCGTTCACCGACGTGGCAGGCGCCGATCTCCGCTTTCATGTCGTGTTGCACGATATCGAAACGGATGTTGGCGAAGATCAAATCCCAAACGTCCTTTCGCAGTTTTCCTTTTTCGTAAACCTTGATCGGCGGGATGCGCAGCGCCTCCTGCCAAACCTCGACCGCGTTCGGATTGTAACCGCCAGCCACAGCGCCGCCGATGTCGGCCTGGTGGCCCTTGACCGCAGTCCAGGCCACCAACTCGTTCTCGAAGAACACCGGCTTGTATACGGCTACGTCGTTGTTCTGGTTGCCGAGCGAGAATACGTCGTTGTGGAATATGACGTCGCCAGGATAAATATCATCGCCGTAATGGTTGCGGATGTACTTGCATACGGGCGCCAGCGAGAACGCCAGAATCGGAAGGTTTTCCGTTTGCTCGAGCATCCGGCCTTCAGCGTCGTACAGGCCGGTGACGAAGTCCTTGGCCTCGCACAGGATCGGCGAGGACGTCGTCTTTTGCATCGAGATCGACATCTCGTCGGTGATCGAGCGAAATGTGCGCGCATAAACGGATAGCAGGATCGGATCGATTTTCATGCGAGGGCCTCCGCTTTCACGTGGGCAAGACACGATTGGACGAGGTCTTCGCGGCCCTTCCGATAGAGGACAAAGGATCCGTAGCGATCGACGACGCAATCGTAGCTGGCCGAAACGAATACCGCCGTGGTGACGGCCTCGATCAATGTAGGACCGGCGATCTGGTTGCCATGACGGAGACGATGGCCGTCATAGGTCTGCACCGTCTGGAACGTGTTCGATTCGGGGATGTACATCCGGCGCCGGGCTTTGGCCGCATGGCCCGCATCCGCGCGGTGATAAGGGTCTTCGGCGTGATNNCTCCAGCGTATAGCCGTAAAGCCGGTTGTGCTCGGCGTGGAAACTGCGGCCGATGGTTGCCGTATCGCGCCGTTCGATCGCCTGCACAGGCACATCGAACGACACCTCGTGATATTGCTTCAAATAGCGGCAGTCGAATTGGACTCTATGTCTGCGATGCGATGCGGCGATGCGTTCATCCGCCAGAACTTGCTCGCCTTCGCGCTTCATCTCTTCGAGCATCGCGGCAAGGCGTTTCCAGTCGAGCTTGTCGAGCCGCGCGAAGAAGGTGCGCAAGAAATCGTGCTTCAGTTCCGACAGCAACATGCCGAAAGCGCACAACACCGACGACGAACATGGCACGATCTGCAGCGGAATTTCGAGCTCATTGCAGATCAGGCACGAATGGATCGGACCTGCGCCGCCGGCAGCAATGAGTGGAAATTCGCGTGGATCGTAGCCGCGCTTGATGGTCACTTCGCGCACGCCTTGCGCCATGTTGTTGCAGGCGACGCGGTACATGCCCGCCGCCGCCGCCTCGATGGTCAGGCCCATCGGCGTCGCGATATTGGTTTCGATGGCGCGCCGTGCTGCGGAGGTGTCGAGGTGCATCTTGGCGCCGGCAAAATAATCGGGGTTGAGATAACCGAGCACGAGATTGGCGTCGGTTGTAGTGGGNNGAGCCGCCGCCGGCTCCGATCGTGTGAATATCCAGCATGGGCAACGCGATCTTATGACGCGCAATTTCGCCGTCGGTCACGGTAGCGGGTGTACCGATCGCAACCGACGCCTCGAAGCTCGTCCCGCCCATATCGGTCGTGATGCAGCGGTCAGTTCCGAGCGCACGCGCGTAGAACAGACCGGCGCCGGGGCCACCAGCCGGTCCGGATAGCAGCGTGAGCGCTGCCTTCTCGCGCGCGACTTGCGGCGACATGACCCCGCCGTTCGACTGCATGATCAGCAGGACTCCGTCGAAGCCGGCCTCCTTCAGCGTCGTCACCAGCCTGTAGAGATAGTGATTGAGTTTGGGGCCGACGTAGGAGTTGAGGACCGTCGTGCTGATGCGTTCGTAAAATCGGATTGTTGGCAGCAACTTCGTCGAAACGGTGAGATAGGCCTCGGGAAGCTCATTGCGAACCAGCTCTTCGGCCGCCCGTTCATGCGCGGGATTGGCAAATGCATTCATGAAGCAGATCGACACCGCCTCAATCTTTTCGCTCTTGAACATGGCGATTGCCCGACGAATGTCCTCGAGCGAAAGCGCCTCGATTTCGACGCCATTTCGATCCAAACGGCCGCCGACGCCGATACGGAGATAGCGCGGAACCAGCGGCTTCACATTGGTGTAGCGGTTGTCGTATTGTCGCTCGCGAATGCCGCGCCGCATCTCGAGCGCATCGCGCACGCCGCTGGTCGTGAGCAGCGCGGAACGTGCGCCGGTGTGAGTGAGCGTGGTATTGGTAGCGACGGTCGTGCCGTGAACGATGGTGTCGATTGACGCCACGAACTGCCGGAAGCTCGCGTGCGGCATCAGCATCGGGGCGATTTCTTTCAAGCCCGCGAGCACCGCCAGCGACGGGTCCTCGGGCGTCGACAGCACCTTGTGAATCAACGTCTCCTGGCCATCGCCGGAGACGATGAAATCCGTGAAGGTTCCACCAACATCGATACCGATCTTCAAGCTCATGCCTGTACCTATCCTATGCCTCAACCGTGGCGCTGATCGCCCTGAGCACCTCGGTCCGCATCACTTTTCCGAGAGCCGTGCGTGGCAATGCGTCCGCGAAGCGAATTTCGCGCGGATGCTTGTAACGCGCGATGCGATCGTCAAAGAGCGCCAGCACATCGGCTTCGGTCATGCACGCACCAGGCTGCAGCACGACAATTGCCACTAAGGCCTCACCCCAGCGCTCATCCGGGCGGCCAACAATGCAAGCCTCGAGGATTGTGGAACACTCCAGCAGGATATTTTCAAGCTCGGCCGGATAGATATTCTCGCCGCCCGAAATGATCATATCGGTCTTGCGTGAGACCACGTACAGGTAGCCCTCATCGTCGAAGTGACCGATATCGTTGGAGTGATACCAGCCGCCGCGAAACGCTTCGGTGGTGGCTGTCGGCGCTTTCCAGTAGCTTCGGCTCACGTTCGGTCCGCGAACGATGATTTCGCCGTCCTGGCCCGCCGGAACGTCTTTGTCTTCGACGTCGACCACGCGGACCTCGCAATGCAACGCCGGCAAGCCCGCGGCACCGGCTTTTCGGTCGGCATTCTCGGCGCGCACATAGGTTGCGATCGGACACGTTTCCGTCGATCCGTACACTTGCACTAGTCGAAGTCCGCGATCGTTCACGCGCCGGATGAAGGATTCCGAAACGATCGTCGAACCGGTCGTTATCATGCGGAGACTGGACAGATCGGCTTGCCTCCAACGCGGATGATCCATCATCGCCGTGAGTTGGGCTGGGACCAGCACCGTCAGTGTGATGCGCTCGCGCTCGATCGCATCGAATGCCGCCAGCGGATCGAACATTTCGTGCAAAGTGACGCTTGCGCCCACGTGAAATGCCGGCAATGTCAGGATATTGAGCCCGCCGACGTGGAACAACGGAAGTGTGGTCAGCACCCGATCAGCGCTAGTCAGATCGTGCATGTGCGTGCTGTTGAGCGCGTTCCAAAAGAGCGCGTTCTGCGTCAGCACGACGCCTTTCGGCGCACCGGTCGATCCGGACGTGTAGCAAACAAGCACTGGGTCTTCGAGGCTGCCGGCAGAGAGCGGCGCACGTTGCATTTCAGGCGTCAGGTCAAGATCATCCCAGGCGATCCAGCCCGCAGGCACATCGCCCAATGTAGTCCAGATCATGCCGGGATGATCATCGCGCAGCGAATGCGAGCGTGCAGTGAAGGCCGCGTCAACCAATATCGCACGTGGAGAGCAGTCGGCGAGAACGCGGGCGTGCTCGGGCGCCGCATGCCGCCAGTTCAGCGGCACCAC
>PLYS01000245.1:11283-42068 GCA_003153455.1 Betaproteobacteria bacterium
AGCACCTACTTGTCGCCAACCTCGATGACTACGGCCATCGCGGTATCGCCCGCGGCGCATCCGGTGAATAGACCGAAGCCGCCGCCGCGAATAACCAGTTCCTCGATCAGTTCGATGATGGCGCGCGTCCCCATTGGCGCCTGCGGATGCCCCCAGACCAGCGAGCAGCCGTAGTTGTTCATGCGCGCCAGATCGACGCCCATTTGTCGTGAAAACAGAACATCGTTCAATGCGAACGGATTGTGGGTTTTGATCGCGTCCATACGATCGATGCCCAGCCCTGCTTGCTTCAACGCATGCTGCGCGGCGGGGATTGGGGCTTCCGGCATATAGGCGAGAGCGGCGCGCGCGCTTCCGAACCCGCGCAACTGAATTCGGATCTTGGGGTCGCGGCTCAATTCGCGGGCTCGTTCCGGCGTGGCGACGATGAGACCGGCGTTGGCGTCTGCGGGATGTGTCTGCGCGCCGTAGGTCACGGTGCCGCCGTTGAGCACGGGCTTCAGCTTCGCGAGCTCTTCCGCGGTCGATAGTTTGATCCCTTCGTCGCTTGCAAGAGTTGCAACGGTCTTGCGGAAAGAGGGGTCCGGAACCTGGAACGGCAGCGTCATGTAGCGTTTGTGGAATGCGTAATCGTCGGCGAGCGCCTGGCGGTATTGGGCCTCGCGTTGGAGCACCACGTCGTGTTGCTCGGAGGTTGTGATCTGGTGTTTGGCCGCAACGTTCTCCGCGGTCTGCACCATGGCGTGCCCCCCGAGCGGATCGCAGCCAAAATTATCCATGACCCAGTCTTCATGCGATCCAGTTCCGCCCGGGCCGCGCGGGTTTGGATAATACAAATGCGGTCCGTTCGAAGTGCGGTCACACGTCACGGCGAGTGTGACATCGGACAATCCGGCATCAACCTCTTGTGCGGCCGTAAGCAAAACGCGCGCGCCAGTCGCGCAAGCTTGCATGATGGTCGGCCCGCCGACGTCGCTGAGGCCGGCCATTCCGGCGAGCCATGGCATTCCGTAGAACGATTGCTTCTGCGGTACGCTGATCCCCATCACGCCGTGATCGATCGCGTCGGCTGGAATGCGCCGTCGCGCGAGTTCGGCCTTCGTCACGTAAGCGGCGAACTCGATTGCGTGCAGATTGGAGAACGCTCCCTGCCAGCGCGCGAATGGCGTGCTCCAGTAGGCGCCATAAGGAATTTCTGCTTTGTGTTCCACGTTTCCTACTACTTGCTGTTGGGCGCCCGCGCATCGCGCAGGATGCGCTTTGCCTCAAGAAGATGCTCCCGCATCGCCACGCTTGCTCCGACGCCGTCGGCCGCCGACAGGGCCGCCGCGATCCGCTTCAAGCCATTCAACACCACCGCCCGCACCGCCCGATCGCCAAGAGTGAGAGCCCGCAGGTAGCGAACGTGATCGGCATAAAGCTCGATCGCGCGCAGCAGCCTGCGGTTTGGCACGATCTCCAGCCATGCTGCGCGATATCGGTAGTTAGCGTCCATGAACGCCTCGACGTCGTCCGCGGCGTGGGCGGCGACCATCACGGCAAGCTGCTCGCGAAATGGCCCGATTTGCGCTTTTTCGCGAATGCGCATCGCAACTTGGCGAAGCGCTTCCGGCTCGAGCAGCAAACGCAATTCGTAGATGTCGTCGATGTCGGCTTCGGACAGCGAGGGAACGATGAAGCTGCGACCGTCCGAGCCGAGCAAGCCCTCGCTGGCGAGTCGGGTGAGCGCCTCGCGTACCGGTGTGCGCGACACGCCGAGTTGGGCGGCGAGGGCGGCTTCCTGCAGGGGCTGGCCGCTGGGCACCCAGCCCGAGCAGAGGTGCTCGCGAAGGGTGACGTAGACACGATCGCCTAGCAAACCCGGCCGGTCGAGTGTCTTCAGCGATGCCACGGTGTCACCTAGCGCCTAGGATTGCATCCCGTATTGTGTATACGGTATACAGATTAGTAAGGTATGTAAATGCTCATCTCCGCCCGTGGACAAAGGTCCCGGGTGGCTCGGTGTTTCAAATCGAATTGGCCGGCGATGATTTCAGAACTTTGCGGTCGATCTTGCCCACCACGGTTTTCGGCAGGCTGCCAACAAGGCGGAATTCAGAGGGAATCTTATAGCGAACAAGGTACTGCGCNNTTAAAACCGGATACAATCACCAGGTCTTTCTTGCGATCGCGGATCGCGAGGTAGCCGTCTGAATCGATAGCGCCGATGTCGCCGGTGTAGAGCCATCCGCCGCGCAACGCTTCCGCCGTCTCGCCGGGATTGTTGCGGTACCCAGCCATGAGTTGTGGCCCGCGTACGCGGATCTCCCCGGACTCCCCAGCCGGCATCTTTCGGGTTCCGGTCTCGACATCTACGATCTCCACCTCCGTCAACGGCAACGGAATTCCGACCGATCCAGGTTTGCGCAAAGCATCTCGTGGGTTGAAGCTGACGACCGGCCCGGCTTCGGTCTGACCATAGCCCTCGCAAATCGCGCAGCCGGTGGCAGCTTCCCAGCGCTTCAACGTTTCCTCGGGCAGCGCCGATGCTCCCGATGTGCAGAGCGCGAGGGATGAGAAGTCCGTCCTGCCGAAAGCATCGTCGGCCATAAGGCCTTGAAAAATCGTCGGACTCCCGGCCAACAGCGTGACGCGCTTTTCCGCCACCGCGGCAAGCGCCAGATCCGGTCGGAACTGACGCAAGATTATCAACGTGCTGCGTGCATAGACCGCCAAATGCAGGCACATGGCCATGGCGTAGACGTGGAACAGCGGCGTGATTGCAAGTATGCGCTCGTGCTCGACCCGCGTCGGTAGCACGCGCTCGCGCTGACTGACGTTGGTGGCGATGGCGCGATGAGTCAGATTGACGCCCTTGGCGTTGCCCGTGGTGCCGCCCGTGTATTGCAGCGTTGCTAGGTCGTCTGGGTTAGGTGCCGGATGCGGAAGCTCCCATTTCGGCTCGCTCCTCCAACGGGTTAGCCGCTCGGCGTCGGAGCCAACAACAATCCGCAGTGCAGTTCGATCGACGCCGGCCGCGTGCACGACGGGTTCTACGTTGAAATCGCAGACGATCACCTTACAGGCGGCGTCCGCGAGAATTGGGCCAAGTTCGCTTGCCGTATAGGCCGGATTGAGCGGCACAGCTTGCGCGCCGGCCGCATGCGCGGCGAATATGGCAATGGCTGCATCGTTGGAATTGGCCAGAAGAATTGCCACGCGTTCGCCACGCGCACCTGCCTGAATCAGCCGGTGAGCGAACGCCGCGACGCAACGGTTGTATTCCGAATACGTCAACGTTTCGGTTCCACAAATCAATGCGTCTTGCTGCGGCGATCGGGCACAGGCGTCCGCCAGCATGTGCACGACGGTTGGAAATATTGTCGGTAATTCGGGACCGCGATTGTTATTGGTCAATGATCGTCTGCCTATTGAATGCCAACCAGTAACATGGTTTCCACTCACTCGCCAACGGCGCGATTATCGCGTGATGTCGCTCCGAAAATCGGCGCGCGACGAGTGGTATGATGGGCCGATCGTCCCGCAAAAGTAGCCACGCTCTGACGGTCTGGAAAACTATCTTGACTTGGAGTAAGTATCGGCAAGATAGCGTAGCGTTATCTCTCGTTTTGATCGTAAGACTAGCGCTGGATCCAAATCGCCATATGCATTTCGTCCGCTCCGATCTATTGCGAATGATCAATGCCGCTTGTGCGAGTCAGGCGCTAACGTCAAAAAATATTTGGGAGTGTCAGCGTGAGTGAACGGCGGATCAAGGTTCTGGTCGGAAAACCGGGTCTGGACGGCCACGATGTCGGCGCCAAAGTTATTGTTCATGCCCTTTTGGAAGCAGGGTTTGAGGTTATCTATACCGGCCTCCGGCAGACACCCGAGACCATTGCGGTCAAGGCGCGTGAGGCCAACGTTGACGTCGTTGGTGTATCGATCCTGTCGGGATCTCATATTCCCCTTTGCCGGCGGCTGCGCGAGGAACTCCAGGAGAAGGGGCTCTACGATAAGCTCTGGATCGTCGGGGGAAACATTCCGGAAGAAGATCGGATGGTGCTAAGACAACTCGGATTTAGCGGCGTGTTCCCAACCGGCAGTCGAACGGGAGATATCGTTTCTTTCATTCGGGAGAACCTCAAATGACGGCGCCCCTGGTCCAGCAGAAAACGAAAGAGCCGCGACAAAGTTCCGACCTCAAGCCGGTGATCAACGAGTCCGGTATCGAGGTGAAAACGCTCTATACGCTCGAAGACGTGATCCGAAGCGGTGGAATTGATCAAAGTTCGCCGGGCGAACCTCCGTTCACACGCGGCATCCACAGCGAGATGTATCGGCGCCGGCCATGGACTATGCGCCAGTACACCGGCTTTGCTAACGCTGCGGACACGAACAAGCGCTTCAAATATCTGATTGAAAATGGACAGACCGGGCTCAATGTGGCCTTCGACCTTGCGACGCAGTGTGGTTACGATTCCGACGCGCCGGAAGCGATGGGCGAGGTCGGCCGCGTCGGCATGGCCGTTGATACCATTCGGGATTTCGAGATTGCCTTTGACGGCATCGACCTCGATGCCATCACGGTGTCGCTTACGATTAACGGAACAGCCGCAGTACTGATTGCTATGTACCTGGCGATGGCGGAGAAGCGTGGCTATGACCTGGCAAAGCTGCGCGGTACCGCCCAGAATGACATCCTGAAGGAGTTCATCGGCCGCGGCACCTGGATTTTTCCGGTCGACAGCTCCGTCAAGCTTGTTGCCGACACGATCGAGTACTGTGCGAAAGTAGCTCCCAAATACAGTCCGGTGAGCGTGTGCGGCTATCACATCCGCGAGTCAGGGGCGACGCCGGCCGAGGAGATGGGCTACGCATTCTGTATCGCTAAGGCCTATACTGACGCGGCGTTGGCGCGCGGACTCGATATCGACGAATTTGCCGGACGGCTTTCGTTCAATTTCAACATCTTTGGCAATCTTTTTGAACAGATCGCCAAGTTCCGCGCTGGTCGTCGCCACTGGGCGAAGATCATGATCGACGAATATCATGCCAAGGATCCTTCGTCCGGCTGGATGCGCATGATCGCCGGCGGCGGCGGGTTTGGGCTGACGATCGAGCAGCCAGAGAACAACATCATGCGCGGCGCCTATTATGCACTGGTCGCCGCACTCTCCGGCGCCCAGACGATGGCGTTGTGTTGTTACGATGAGGCCTACACGATCCCAACTCCGAAAGCGCAACGCATTTCATTGCGGACCATGCAGCTTCTGATCGAGGAGATCGGACTCTGCGACACGGTCGATCCGCTGGGCGGCTCTTATTACGTCGAGACGCTCACCAACCAGATGGAAGACAAGATCGTCGAGGCCATGAATTGGGTCGATTCCGTCGGCGGAATCGTAAAGGCGGTCAGCGATGGGCTGATCCAATCCAAAGTGTCCGAATATGCCTATGAGCGGCAGAAGAACACGGAGTCGGGCGCGCTCCGCAAGGTCGGCGTCAACTGTTACGTTGAAAGCAATGAAGAAAAGCCAGATGTCGAAATGCATCCGTACGATGAAATCGGCGCCAATGAGCAGATCGACAGCCTGAGAAAAGTCCGCGCCGAGCGCGACAACGACGCGGTGGGCCGTTGCCTGCGCGCGCTTCGAGACGACGCCGTCGCCGGACGAAACGTGATGCCGGCCATGGTGCAGGCGGTGAAGGCTTACGCGACGGTGGGCGAGATCTCAGACACCCTCGTCGCTGTTTACGGTCGGTTCGTGGAGCCAACGCGCTTCAGCTAGAGACCGACTATTTCCTTGAGGCCAACCATGGCGGCCGTTCTCGAAATCGCATGCCGGGGGGGCGCAAATCGCGCCGCCGCCGCTCGTGGCTGGTACGAGAATGAGCCCATATATGCGTGGTCCTCGCTGCCCGGTCTCACGGCATTTGATCTTTATGTGCCGGCAGCAGGTCGCCCCAAGGACCCCATGGTCAATGATAGTTCGGGTCCGCTATTTTTGATGATGCTCGAATTTTCGAGCCTAGCCGCTCTCGAACAGGCCGTGCGATCGAAGAATTTCGCAGCGCCATTTTCGACCCTTCCCACCGGCCTTGACTTGTCGGCCGATGCGATGGAGCGGCGCTCTTACCCAGTGTCGGGGGAAACGGCGGCTAAACCGCTATCGGCTCCATTTTCGTATAGCGTTCGATATCACCGTCCGGCGGAGGACGAGGTGCGGTTCGTCGATTTCTACCTGACCAATCATCCGCCGCTGCTCGCCCGCTTACCCGGCGTGCGCAACGTAATTTGCTATCTGCCGGTGCGCGGAATCAATCCGGCCGGGTTGCCGAGTGCGGATTACATGCTGGGCAATGAGGTGGTGTTCGATACAATCGAGGCTTTCAATGCAGCCATGGCGTCCGAGCAGCGTCACGAGCTGCGCGCCGATTTCGTTCGGTTCCCTCGCTTCACTGGCGCGAACACCCACTATCCGATGGAGCGGACGCGACTGGTCGGCTAAAGCCGCCCGTCGGCTCCGGCGCCCCGCTCGAACGAACGCGGACACCTAGTCCTTCAAATCCAATCATTCATGGAAACTCCGATGATCTTCAACAATCCGCTGCTTCGCAAGCCGTCCCGGCCGCTGCCGAAGAATGTCGTGGTTGTAGGTGCCGGCACGATCGGGCCGGACATCGGCTACTACCTCAAATCAGCCATCCCTGAGCTTAAGCTCACCTTGCTCGACGTCGCTCAAGCGCCGCTCGATCGCGCCATGCAGCGCTTTTCGGACTATGCCCGCAAGGCGGTCGAGCGTGGCAAGATGAAGCAGAGCCAGGCCGACCAGGTGCAGGCAAACTTGCATGCGACGCTCGATTACGAGGTGGCGCGCGAGGCCGACTGGGTGATCGAAGCCGCCACCGAAGACCTCGCGCTCAAACGCCGGATCTTTTCGAGTCTCGACGCGTTGATGCGGCCCGATGCACTTATCACGTCGAATACGAGCTCGCTACCGGCGGCGCGGATTTTTTCCCACCTGCAACACAAGAACCGGGCGACAGTGACGCATTTTTTTGCTCCGGCATGGCGCAACCCCATCGTCGAGGTGATCCGCACGCCGGAACTCGACCCCCAGGTGCTCGACGATCTGCGCTGGACCTTCTGCATGACCGGGAAGGTTCCGATCGTCACCGAGGACGTGCCATGCTTCATGCTGGATCGCGTGTTCGACAATTGGTGCAACGAGGCCGCGCATCTGCTCGCCCAAGCGACCGCCGCGGAAATCGATACCACCGCCAGCGAATTTGTTCACGCCGGGCCGTTTTTTGTACTGAACCTTGCCCATGGCAATCCGATTATTATCGAAACCAATACGCTCCAGGCCGATGAGGAGGGCGAGCACTATCGCCCGGCGAAAATCTTCGCCTCGGTCGCCAGCTGGAACGCGGTGTCCCCGGGAAAATCCGTGCCGGTCAAGCCGGCCGCCGCGGCATCCATCCGCGATCGTCTGATGGGAATTTTGATTTCGCAAACCGGGGATATCCTCGATCGTTCGATCGGCGAGGCAGCGGATTTGGAACTCGGCTGTCGGCTCGGATTTGGCTTCAAATCCGGCCCACTCGACCTCATGCGCCAAGCCGGCGCGACGGAGGTCGCGCGGATCGGCAAGCGCCTGTTGGCCGAGCGGCCCGGGCTGCCCTTGCCGCAAAAGCCACTCGATCATTATCAGAAGTTCTATCGCTATGTGCTCGTCGACGACGTTGGCGACGTGAAGCTCATTACCATGCGCCGGCCTGAAGCCTTGAATGCGCTACACGACGAACTGACCGACGAAATTCTGGACGTCATACGCCAGTTTGAAAACGATTCGAATGTCAATGGCTTTGTGCTGACCGGCTATGGCCCGAGAGCGTTTTCGGCCGGCGCCGACATCGGCCGGTTTCCCAGTATGCTCGGGGATTCCGCGGCGGCGGCGCAATATGCGCGCGACTGCTCTCGGCTGCTTCTGCATATCGACCGGATGAGCAAGCCGGTGGTCGCCGCGTTGAACGGTATGGCGCTCGGCGGGGGTCTTGAACTTGCCTTGCGATGCCACGGTATTGTCGCGCTGCGCGGTGTATCGCTGCAACTGCCGGAGATCCTGCTTGGAATCGTTCCTGGGCTAGGCGCAATGGTGGTGCCTTATCGCCGCTGGCCTGCTGCCTCAAAGCTGTTCCACGACATGATGCTTCGGGGCGAGCGTGCGTCTGCAACATCCGCGCATGAGATGGGAATCGTCGATGCCTTGAGCGATGATTATGTCGCTATGATCGAAAGCGCGATTTCCCGCGTGCGTTTGCTGGCAGGCAAACTTCGGCCTCCGGCCGACGGCGCCGTGATGATTGATCTGCCAATCGCGAGCGAACCGGTGGCGGCCAATGGCCAGATCTTGAGCGCGGAAGTCGTCCGCATTTTGCAGGCGGCAATTCGCGACGCCGCCGCGGCGGCCAGTTTAACTCACGCTCTCGAGGTGGGTTATCGCGCATTCGGCGCCAGCGCGTGCACTGCGGCTGCGCGCGAGGGCATCGACGCATTCCGCACGCGTCGCACGCCGGACTTCAAGAAGACCGGTTAGCTCAGGCTTTCCCGGCCATCATTTTTGTGCACAGGCGCTGCGACGCGTCCGGCGCCGGCTTGCCGTCCAGCAAGGCACGCAGTTCACAGAATGGAGTCGACGGTTTTTATCGCGCCCGCGAGCTGGGTGCCTTCCTCGTCGGCAAGCGCCGCGTTGCGCAAGCGACGAAACCAATCGGCGGCATCGGCGCGTCCCTCTAAGCGGGCAGAGGCGGCCATGACCTGGTCGAACTTCGACTGGCCGCGCGCGTGAGTGTCGGAGTAGCCCTTGATCAAACGCCGCGTTTCCAGCAACTCGACCGCGAGTGCATAATTCTTCGGCGCTGCCGCCCGCACGCGCGCAAGCCAGGCGTCACGATGTGCAACCTCGCGTGCGTGGCGCAGTGTGCCGCGCCGATAGCGCGTGAGCCCGCCCAACACATACAGCAGCAGGAACCAGCGGATGGTGCCGGTGCGGACGCGCCGGCCGCGATTCACGACACGATCGAGCGCCTTGAACAAGCCGTGCCGGCTCTCGACAAAGCGCCCAAGCCAGGCCGGAAGCGAGCCGGCGACTTCGTCCATGCGCGGATGCATATATTCGGTCATGTAGACCAGTTGGTCGTCGGTCGCGGCGACCTCGCTGCGCACGCGCGCGAAACGGCTGGCCCGGGTTTTCAGATCAGCGACGCGAAAGACGTCGTCATAGGCCATGGCGCGCGCAAGATATTTCGCCGATGTGCGGGTTAATGCGAAGCCCTTGGCTTCGCCGCCGCCCGTCCGGTCGAGTGCCAGGATGGCGCTGAGCAGATCGAGATATTCGGAGCCATAGTCGATGTCCTGGAAATCGATCACACGCTGCAGCCCGGCGGCGATCATGTCATGCGCGACGGGCGGGAAGTCGCGACGTGCCCGCGCAACCAAATTATCATAGTCCTGCCGCCCGATCGCGGCCAGCGTCGGAAACTGCTTGTCCGCCGCCGCGGTATTTGCTGCGGGCGGCGGTGTTGCCGCTTGCATCACCGCTATCGCTTGCTCATGGCCGAGCGCAAAGGCGTGCAGGCTGGCCTCAACGCCGATGTCGGCGCCGTGGATTGTCGCCTCGAACGCCTTGCGCGGAAACGGCAGCGCCTCGGTCGCGGCAAGCGCGCCGAACAGCACGGCCGAAATGACGCTGCCTGACGACGTCGCCAGCGCCTCCATGTCGAAGCCGATGAATCGCTTGGCGGCAGCGCGCGCGGCGGCATGAACCTTCCCGGCGTCAGCGATGCCGTCGCCCGGCACCATCTTTTCCTGCACGGCAAAAGAACGATGCGTTGAGCTGATGAGAATAGTGCGGTCGGGCGTCACCAGACCACGCTGAATCGCCCGTCCGGCTTCCATCAATTCGGCGCCGATCACGATATCCACTTCGCCTGGCACGGCCATCAGTGAGAGCACCGGACGCAATCCGGCCGACGCCTTTTCGGGCAGCGGCAGGGTTTCGATGAAATAAACAGTCGCGCCCGTGCGCTGCGCGACGCCGGGCACCGATGTCGCCTGTGCCGCCCATCCCTGGCTCTCGGCCAGCGCAACGATCCAATCGACCAGCACGCCGCCACCCTGGCCGCCTATCGCCAGCACGGCGATCGATATCGGCCTGGTCATATCGAGAGCGGCTGAACGGCTCGTCGAACTGACGGTCATCGCTTGGCTCCGCCTTTCAAGCGAAGGCGCCACTGCGGAGTTCGCGGCGCCGTTGCAGATAGACAATCACGGCGTTGCGGACCCGCGTAAGAAACCGTTCCATCCGCGTGGGATTGTTGATGATGTCGGCGCGGTAGAACGAGGGACAGAGGATCGCGGCATCCGCTACGTCGCCGCAATTGCCGCAGCCGACGCAAGCGTTGTCGATCGCGGCGACAGGATCGTCTTGCAGAGGATCGGCGCTGNNGCTCGCGCACGCGCCGCTCGCCGCGCTTGACGGCTTCGCTGAAAACCGGCTTCTCGCGGCGTTGCCGATTGAGCATGCATTCCGACGATGCCACGATGATCTTGGGCCCCGGCTCCTTGCTGGCCAGGGCCTCTTTCAGCGTATCGCGCATCTTGGCGACGTCGTAAGTGCGGTCGATCTGGCGCACCCAGGTTGCGCCCACGCCCTCGATCGCCTTGGTGATCGGATGCTTGGTCGAGCGCGAACGGTTGTCGGCGCGCGAAGAAAGGACATCCTGGCCACCGGTCGCCGACGCATAGTAATTGTCGACTACGATGATGACCCCGTCATGCTGGTTAAAGACCGCGTTGCCGATGCCGCTGGTCAGGCCGTTGTGCCAAAAACCGCCGTCTCCGATCATCGATATCGACTTCTTGCCGGTCTCGACGTTGAAAGCAGCCGCGGAGGCCGGACCGAGGCCGTACCCCATGGTGGTAGCGCCGATATTGAACGGCGGCAGAATCGAGAATAGGTGGCAGCCGATGTCGGCGGCGACGTGATGAGGCCCCAACTCCTTCTCGACCAGCTTCATGGCCGCGAAGATCGGCCGCTCCGGACAGCCGATGCAGAAGCCGGGCGGGCGTTGCGGCACGGTGTTGGCCAGAGCCTTGACGCGCGGGTCCTCCTGGATCTTCGGCTCGTTCGGCGCGCGGGCGGCGTCGGACAAAGCCGACGGCACCTTGGCGGCGAGATAGGCGCGCACGCCGGCCAGCATGACGTCGGGGGTGTATTCGCCCGCCATCGGCAACATGTCCTTGCCGCAAACCCGGGTGTTGACGTCGCCGCGCCGCAGAATCGTATTCACCGCCTGCTCGATATAGTCCGGCTGGCCTTCCTCGACGACCAGCACCGATTTCTTGCCGACGCAGAATTCCACGATCTCATCGTCGACCAGCGGATATGTGACGTTCATAACGTAGAGCGGCACGCGCGTAGCGCCCCAAATGTCGGCTAGCCCAAGCCGCTGCAGCGCGCGAATAACGCCGTTGTACATGCCGCCTTGCAGGACAATGCCGGCCTCGGCGATGTCGCCGGCGAACACCTCGTTGAGCTTGCGTTCCTTGATGAATTTTACCGCGGCGGGCCATCGCCGCTCGATCTTCTCACGTTCATGCCGATAAGAGGCGGGCGGCAACACGATCCTGCCGGTATCGCGCAGCGGATTTTCCAGCGCCTGCCGCAAGGTGAATGGTGGGGGCCTGTTGTCCTTTGCCATGAAGCTGCCGTGCAAATGGCACGCGCGGATTCTCACTTCGAGCATGACCGGCGTGTTCGACGCCTCGGAAAGTTCAAAGCCCTCCTCAACCGCCTTGACGATCGATTCCAGATTCGGCCGCGGATCGAGCAGCCAGAGCTGCGACTTCATGGCAAAGGCGTGCGATCGTTCCTGCATAATCGAGGAGCCTTCGCCATAATCCTCGCCAATGATGATCAGAGCGCCGCCGGTGACGCCGCTCGAGGCAAGGTTCGCCAAAGCGTCGGAAGCGACGTTGGTGCCGGCGGTCGACTTGAACGTGACGGCGCCGCGAATCGGATACATCACTGAGGCCGCGAGCGAGGCGGCCGCCGCCGCTTCGGACGCGGACACGGAGAACTGCACGCCAAGCTTGGCCAGTATATTCTGGGCGTCGGCGAGAACATCCATCAGGTGCGAAATGGGCGCGCCCTGGTAGCCGCCGATGTATCCGACGCCGGATTGCAGCAGCGCCTTGGTGATGGCCAAGATTCCTTCGCCGCGAAATTCCTGGCCGGCGACAAGCTCCAGGCACCTCACTTCTTTGGCAAAAGATCGCTCCGCCATCGTGCGCTCCGCCGCGTTGGCTCAGACATAGCCTAACCATATCAGCATTACCATCGCGCGGAACCGGCGCAACGAATGACACTTTTCAAAGCTCCGCCCGCATGGACCGGCGGCGTCTTATCGCCTCTTGATCTGATAGCCGGCTGCGTCGCGGTTCCAGGTGGTCGCCGTGACGCCGCGATCGCGCAATTGGAATTTCTGAATCTTGCCGTTTTCCGTGCGCGGAAGATCGTCAAAGAACTCAATGAAACTTGGAATTGCGAAATAGGGCAGGCGCGGCTCGCAGAAGCGCATGATATCCGCTTCGTTCAGGCTGCTGCCGGGCTTGCGCACCAGCGCCGCCATCACCTCGTCTTCCGCGAGGGCCGAACATACAGGATAGACCGCCGCCACTTTGACCTCGGGATGGCTGAGCAGAACCTGCTCGACCTCGAATGACGAGATGTTCTCGGCGCGTCGGCGAATGGCGTCCTGCAGCCGGTCAACGAATCGAAATCGCGCGTCAGCATCCTGGATTACCCGGTCTCCGGTGTGAAACCACTGGTTCTTCCAGGCTTCCGCGGTCTTGTCCGGCATGCCAAAATAGCCGGTGGCGAAGGCGAAGGGTTCATCGGCGCGCAGCACCAGCTCGCCCGCGATACCGGGCGCGACATCGTTATCTGCATCGTCGACCACGCGGGCATGAAAGCCCGGACCGACGCCTCCCATCGCGCCAATGCGCTGCTGCCCAACGACGTCGCCAATGACGAAATTTGTTTCGGTCGAACCATAGCCTTCGAGCAGCGCAATGCCACATCTCAGTCTGAACGTTTCGTGCAGGTTGCCGGGAACGCCGGGTGCGAGCGCGATGCGAACACGATGCGCGCGCTCTTCCGGCGCTGGCGGGCGTGACAGCAGGATGGGCACCATGGCGCCCAACAGGTAGCATACGGTCGCCTCGTGCAATGCCAGCGATGGCCAAAAGCCGGAAGCCGAAAAACGCGCTTCGACGACCTGGGCCGCGCCCGTGAGCAGCGCCTGTGCGAAACAATTGAGTGCGTTGATATGGAACAGCGGCAATGTCGTGTGAAGGATATCGCGGTCGGTTATTTCGAGCAGTTGACTCGAATTGACGCCCCGCCAGAAATATTGCGCGTGCGGGCAAATCACGCCTTTTGATGGCCCGGTCGTGCCCGAGGTGTACAAGATCGCAAGAACATCGCCCGGCTTGACCGGCGCGGCCGGTACGGCCTTTCCTGGCGGCGGCAGCACGCTGCATGGCACGCCTTGCAGGGCCGGCGGCGCGGGTCCCCCTATCACCCAAATCCGCTCCAGCGGCAGGCCGGCAAGATCGGCTTGTTCGATCACGTCAAGAAACCGCGCTTCTACGATCAGAATTCTGGCGCCGGAGTTCTTGAGGTAATAGCTGACCTGCGGGCCTTTCGCGGCGGTATTGACCGGGACCGTGATGACGCCAATCCAGGCGGCGCCGAGAAAGACCGTCATGAATTCGGCCCTGTTCCCACACATCAGAGCGACGCGATCGGCGGCAGCCAGTCCTGCGTCCAACAGCATTCCCGCAGCAGCGGCCGCGGCATTTTTCGCCTCGCGATAGCTCCACGTCGTCGCGCCGCAAACGAACAGCCGCCGATCGCCAAAGCGTTCGGCCTGCTTCGTCAAGACCGCGGGAAGCGTCCGCTCCGCGAGCTCAAATGCAAATGGCAAGTGTTTCTGCAGAACCAATGGCCGGCTCCTTACGCCTGACGGACGCGGCCGCGGATGACGCGCGCGGCGTCAGCCGTGGCCGCCGAGGTAGGTCGCAACCACCCGAGGATCGTGCGCGAGTTCCCGGGCCGGGCCCTGATAGATTATCTGGCCGGTTTCCAGCACGTAGCCTTGGTCGGCCGTTTCGAGCGCCGCCCGCGCGTTCTGCTCGACCAGCAGGATCGAAACGCCGTGATCCCGCAACGAGGCGACGATGCGGAAAATCTCGCGAACGATCATGGGCGCAAGACCGAGACTGGGCTCATCGAGCAGCAGCAGGCGCGGCCGCGCCATCAGCGCGCGTCCGAGGGCGAGCATCTGGCGTTCGCCGCCCGACAGCGTATTGGCTTTTTGCCCGCGTCGTTCGGCAAGACGGGGAAAGCGGCTGTAGACCTCCTCGAAACTTAGCTTGACCTGCCGCCGGTTGCGATGATGCACATAGGCTCCCAGCAACAGGTTATCGCTGACAAGCATATCGCCGAACAGTTCGCGCCGTTCTGGCACGAGACAAAATCCCCGCTCGACCCTATCCTCGACGTCGAGCCGGTCAAGATCGACGCCGTCATAAATCATTCGACCGCGCGAGCGCATCAGGCCGGCGGCTGCGGCAAGCAGCGTCGTTTTTCCGGCGCCGTTCGGACCGATTACGGTGACGATCTGCCCGGCTTCGATCGTTAAGCTGGCGCCGCGAACGGCCTCGACCTTGCCATACGCAACGTGCAGGTCTTCAATGCTGAGGAGTACGGTCATGTCACGCCGCCCAGGTAGGCTTCCTGCACGCGCACATCCGCCCGCACGGCGGCGGGAGCGCCCTCAGTCAATTTGGTGCCGAAGTCCATCACCACGATCCGGTCGACAATGCTCATCACGAAATCCATATCGTGTTCGACCAGCATGATGGTAACGCCTTCCTCGCGAAGCGACTTCAATAGTTCGGCGAGCGCGGCTTTTTCCAGCCGTCTGAGACCGGCCGCCGGTTCGTCGAGAACGACAAGGACTGGATCGGCCGCCAGCGCCCGCGCAACCTCGAGGATGCGCTGGTTGCCGAGTGGCAGATTGCCGGCGAGGTCGTTGGCGCTTTCTCCCAGGCCGACGCGCTGCAATTGAACGAGCGCTTCAAGACGGGAGGAGGCTTCCTCTGCGCGATCGAGTCGCATAGCACCCCTCAGATACCCGGAGCGGGTGCGCAAATAGGTGCCCAGCAGCACATTATCGATCAAAGACATGTTTGGACGAAGCTTCACATGTTGGAATGTCCGTGCAAGGCCGGCCGCGGCGATGCGCCTTTGACTGAAGCGCGTGATATCCTGGCCGAGCAGCGTAATCTTTCCGTCGTCGCTTTCGAGCGCGCCGGTTATGACATTGAACACGGTCGTCTTGCCGGCGCCGTTCGGACCGATCAGGCCGACAATGTCGCCGGCATTGATTTCGAAACTCACTTGATTGACGGCAATCAGGCCGACGAAGCGTTTGACCAGTCCCTCCACCGTCAGGACCGGCGTTCCCCGTTGCGGCATGCCCCGTCGCGCCAGCCGTTTGACGTCGGCGGCGATCGCAGACGGCACCGTTTTCGGAACGAACCGGCGCAATATGGGCACGATGCCGCCGCGAGCGAATTGCAGCACGACAATGAACAGAATCGAGAATACGACAATTTCCAACTGGGCGCCGTTCGTCGAAACATAGGGCAGCAAATCCTGCAGCTTGTTTTCAAGCAAGGTCACGACCGTTGCGCCAACGGCGGCGCCCAGAATCTGACCCGATCCGCCGATGACGGTCATGAACAGATATTCGATACCCATGCGGACATCGAACGGCGTCGGGCTGACATAGCGGCTCATATGAGCATAAAGCCAGCCTGAGAGTCCGGCCAGCAGCGCCGCGATAACGAAGATGATGAGCCGCGTTCGAAAGGCGTTGACACCGAGGCTCTCGATCATGATGACGCCCCCGCGCAGGCTGCGGACAGCGCGGCCTTCACGCGAGTCCAGCAGGTTTGCCACGAGCAACGCGGCGGCGGCGAGCAAGCCCCAGATGAGGTAAAAGATCGCTTCCGACGGTGCCAGCGAGATTGACCCGATGAAAATCGGGGGTATGCCAGCAAGTCCATTGTAGCGGCCCAGCGCATCAATATTTCCGAAGGTAAAGAAAATCGCCAAACCCCAGGCGATGGTGCTCAGCGGAAGGAAATGCCCGCCCAGCCGAAGCGTCACGGCGCCGAGGAAGCTCGCGATCGCCGCGGTCAGAGCAAGCGCGAATAGCAAGCCGAGCCAGGGCGAGGCGCCTTCGGCCGTGGTCAGCCAGGCCGTCGCGTAAGCGGCAACGCCGACAAACGATGCCTGGCCGAATGAGGTGAGCCCGCCGATGCCCATGAGCAGGACAAGGCCGAGCGTAACGAGCGCATAGATACCGATGTAATTCAGCAAAGTGATTGTAAAACTGCCAATGAACAAGGGCGCGGCGGCGAGCCCCAAAACGGCTGCGCAGACAAATGCGTTACGCGCCGTGCGGCTCATGTTTCGATTTCCTCGTCTTCCTCCTCCAGATGGCCGATCGACAGCGACCGCCACAACAGAATCGGAATCAACAAGCTGAAGACGGCGACTTCCTTGAAAGAGCTGCTCCAGAATGAGGCGAAGCTTTCGAGGATGCCGACCATGATTGCTCCGACCGCGGTGAGCGGATAGCTCACCATCGCACCGAAGATTGCGCCGACGAATGCCTTGAGGCCGATTAGAAATCCGGAATCGTAATACAGCGTCGTCACCGGCCCGATCAGAATGCCCGATATCGCGCCGAGCAGCGATGCGAGCAGAAAGGCAAGAGTGCTGGTGGTCGATGCCCTAATGCCGACGATGCGCGCGCCGAGGCGGTTCACCGCGGTCGCGCGGAGGGTCTTGCCGGATATGGTGAATTCGAAGAACAGGAACAGCATGAGGCTGAAGACCAGTGCCGCCGCGATCATGAGCACGGTCTGCGCCGTGACCGTCATATTGCCGACGGTGAATATCGTGTTCGTCAGCGGAGCGGTGCGAAAGCCTTCGGGGCCGAAAAAGATAAGCCCGAGCCCGGCCAGGCCATAATGCAGCGAGACTGAAACGATGAGCAGGAGGAGAACGGAAGCATCGGCAATCGGTCGGAGCGCAATGCGATCTATCAATGGGCCGATCGGCGTGACAAGTGCAAGCGCGAGCAGAATCTGCGCCCATGAGGGCAAATGATTGCCGGCGCTCAGCCAGGCAATCGCGACCGGTATCAGCGGCAATGCGCCATAGCCGAGCAGGCCGCGCATGATTTTCTGCGGCTGATTTTGCCGCCAATGGTGGTAGGCATCGACGGCGCAAGCGGTAATCGCAAGCACAATAATGAGCTTGAGCGTCCCGGGCACGCGGCCAAGCTGAAGCGAGGCCAGGGTCAGCGCGGAGAACGCGACGATATCTCCGAACGGAACAAAGATCACCCGCGTCGTGGAAAAGATGAGGACGAGGCCCAGGCCGACGAGAACGTAGATGGCGCCGCTAGCCAATCCGTCCATTGCCAGGATCAGGGCAATGTCGCTTGTCATGGAATCCTCAATGCCGGCGTCTTGACCGGGCCGGCTTGCCAAGAAAAAGCCTTCGGCCATCGCCGCACGCAGATGGTGGTGACAAAGAAACATTGCGCGGCAATTATTTCAAGCTTGAAATTGTTGCTCGCAGTCGGGGCGGGGCCTCCAAGCTTCGCGCCCGCGCCGCAATGTTCAGCGACGATTCCGGGCGACGGGTCGCGCGCGGACGGCGCCTGATGGCGATTCACATCGGTCTATTTTGCCCATTCCGCACGCCGTCGATCTCGGCAAGACATTTTTCCGCGACTGCCACAAAAGGTGCCGGGCATCTGGTCTGGCAGGGGCAGCATCGCGTTTTCAATTTTAACAATGCGGCTGCCGGAATTTGCCACGGCCACCTTGCTCGCCACCGGGTGAGCGTAGGGGTCTGATTTCGGCGCTATGACAATTGTCGGGCAGCGCAGCAGCGGCAGACGCTCCTCCATCTGATATGGGTTGGCGACGTGATAGCCTTCGCTCGCACGCCGGCCGGCGCCGAGCCCACAGTTCGACCAGGTGCTGTCCGTCGCTGCGCTGCTCCGCGTCATCAATGACGTGCTTGCCGGCATGGGCGGCGCAGCGCGCGGCGTCGACATTGGGCGAGGCGGACAGTGCCCATCGCAATAGTGCCTGCCAAGTAACGGCAGCGCTTCGCGAAACTCGTCCCAGGAGGGGACGTCTGGTGTAGAAGCAGGATCGGAAATCCGCGCCCGGCGGTCGCGACGTGGATCTGGCCGGAACGCGCTTGGACCAAGCTTCGTTCAATCGCTGGATGCGTGCGTCTCCTTTTCGCAGAGGTAGCTTGCAAACCGGAATGTTTGAAGCTTAAAATAAACCGGTGGCGGGAAATCACTGTGGCGGGGAGGACAAAATGAAAAAAATCATGGTTTGGGGCTTGGCGGCGGTGTTGTCGATCCTGGTCGGAAGCGCCGCGAAGGCGGAAATCAAGGTCGGCTTCATCACGTCGTTGAGCGGCCCCGGTGCCTCGATCGGCATTCCCTACAGCAAGGGATTGAAGGCGGCGCTCGCCTACATTAGCGAGGTATCCGGCGAAAAAGTTCGCATCATCGAGCTCGACGACGCGTCGGATACGTCGGCGGCCGCGCGCGATGCCCGCAAGCTTGTCGACGAGGACAAGGTTGACGTTCTGATCGGCACCTCCGGCGTGCCTGGCTCGCTGGCGATGATACAGGTCGCGGTCGAACAAAAGACGCCGATGATCGGCCTGACCCCGCTGCCTCCAGGCACGCCCGGCGATCCCACGCCCTGGATCATTTCGATTCCGCAGTCGCCGAGCCTGATGGTCGAAGCCGTCGTCGAACACATGAAGGCGAAGGGCATCAAGAACGTGGCCTATATCGGCTTCAGCGATTCCTGGGGCGACCTAGTCTACAACAGCCTGATTGGTGCTGCGAAAAAAGCCGACATCAATGTGGTGACCAATGAGCGCTACGCGCGTCCTGACACATCGGTAACCGGTCAGGTTCTCAAGATCGTCGCCACGCATCCGGATGCCGTGATGGACGGCGGTTCCGGCACGCCGGGTGCCTTGCCACTGCTTGCACTGGCTGAGCGCGGTTACAAAGGTCCGATCTTCGGCAGCCATGCTCTCATCAATGCGGACTTTGTCCGTGTCGGTGGAAAGGCGGCCGAAGGCATTATTTGCCCGACCGGCCCGGTAGTCGTGGCCGAACAGCTTCCGGACTCGGCGCCCACCAAGAAGGCCGCGCTCGACTTCCGCGCCGCCTACGAAAAGGCCAACGGCGCCAGCACCACCGATGCGTTTTCGCCATACGCTTTTGACGCATGGCTCGTGCTGATGGATTCAGCCAAGCGTGCTCTCGCCAAAGCCAAGCCCGGCACCCAGGATTTCCGCAATGCGTTGCGCGAAGCCATCGTGAACACGAAGGAAGTGGTCGGCGCCCATGCGGTCTACAACTTCACTCCCGCATCGCGCAGCGGTGTCGATGCTCGCGCCCGTGTCGTCGTGCAGCTCGAGAATGGAAATTGGAAGCTCATCAAGTAACGGGCGCCGATCGAACTTAGGGTAATCGGCAGATCGATCGGGACGGTTAGGCGCGAAAGCCACGCTCGTGGCGTCGCGCGAAAAACGTGGCTGCTGACGCAAATCGGCATGGCCTTGCTGTACCGATACCCGCTCGGAGAGGTCGTTCACAAGGTCCATGCGGCTTACTCGTCCGCCGCATCAAGCTCAAACGCGTCGATATCGTCAATCATGACGCAGCGTTCGGCAATATATCCAATTGCGCATTTATGTGAATCGGGATGCAGCTTCAGGCAGACGCTCCGACGACCGTCTTTGACGCGTTCGCGCGCACGGCCGAACGATATAGCCACCGTCCGTTTCTTGCGATGATACCGGAGACTGCTGCGACCTATGGGATTACGCCGGCCGAGATCACCTACGATAGCGCGATGCAGGATGTCGGCCGTCTTCGCGAAGCCTATCGCACGAAAGGCTACGGTCACGCGCATCGCGTCGGCTTACTGCTGGAGAGCCGGCCCGAGTTCTTTTGGCATTGGCTGGCGCTCAACGCCCTGGGCGTCTCGGTCGTGCCGATCAGCCGCGATTTGCGGTCGACGGAACTCGAATATTTGATTGCTCATTCCGAACTCGTGGCTATTGTCGCGATCGAAAGCATGCATCCCGGTCTTCTTGCTGCCGCGGATGCAGCCGGGGTATCGCTGCCCGTTGTCGCGCCTACTGCCGATCCGGCAGGCATTACGATGCCAGCCCCGGTCCGCGGCGCATCTGGCCGCGGCAGTGAATGCGCGTTGCTCTATACGTCGGGAACGACTGGAAAAGCCAAGGGTTGTGTGCTGCCGAATGAATATTTTCTCTATGCGGGCCAATGGTATGCCGCCGCCGGGGGCCTGATCAGCCTCAATGACGGCACCGAGCGGATGCTCACGCCGCTTCCGTTTTTTCATATGAACGCGATAGCCTTTTCCGCCATGGCCATGATCGTGACTGGCGGTTGCCTGATCCCGCTCGACCGATTCCATCCCAGAACCTGGTGGGCGGCAGTCAAGGACAGCCGGGCGACGATCGTGCACTATCTTGGAGTCATGCCGTCGATGCTGATGGGCGCGGCCGAAAGCGCGGACGACAAGACGCATAGCGTGCGCTTTGGCTTCGGCGCCGGCGTCGACCGCGGCCTGCACCAGCCGTTTGAAACTCGGTTCGGGTTTCCGTTGATCGAAGCATGGTCGATGACGGAAACCGGTGCTGGCGCCGTGATTGTCGCGAACCGCGAGCCGCGCCATGTCGGCACCAGCTGTTTCGGTAGGCCGGGCTGTGAACTAGACGTCAAGGTGATCGCCGACGATGGCAGCGAGGCGGCGACCGACCAGCCGGGCCAGCTTCTGGTGCGGCACGCCGGTGCCGACCGCCGCTACGGATTTTTTCGGGAATATCTGAACCAGCCGGAAGCCACCGCCGCGGCTTGGAGCACCGGCTGGTTCCACACCGGCGATGTCGTCCAGCGCGGCGTCGACGGCTCGCTGCATTTCATCGACCGGCGCAAGAATGTGATTCGCCGCTCGGGCGAGAATATCTCCGCGGTCGAAGTGGAAAGCGTATTGATGCAACACCCGGCCGTAAGATACGCGGCAATAGCCCCGACGCCGGATACCGTGCGCGGCGACGAGGTGTTCGCTTGTGTGGTGACGAACGACCCTGTGGCCGACGATGCGGCTGCGAAAAAACTTGCCGCCGAACTGGTCTCTTGGTGTCTTTCACGCTTGGCCTATTACAAGGCGCCGGGCTACATCGCGTTTGTTGCAGCCGTGCCATTGACCTCGACGCAAAAAATTCAGCGCAGCAATCTTGGAGATATGGTGGCCGCGACATGCGGCACCGATGCGTGCATCGACACCCGCGCCATGAAGAAGCGGGTACCGGCATGAGCGACAATCCGTCAATGCGAAAATCCTACGAAGGTGTGGTCATCTGTGCGCCGGTGACAGTTCCGTACCGGCGCTATTCGACCAATGCGGCACATTGGTGGATCGGCCGTGCATTGTCGGCGCTCACCAAGCAGTCGGGATTGCGGCCTGTCGATATTGATGGTCTGTCGATATCGAGCTTCACCGTTGCGCCTGATACGGCGATCGGGCTCACCCAGCATTTCGGACTGTCGCCGCGATGGCTCGATACGGTGCCGCTCGGCGGTGCTAGTGGCATGGTGGCGCTTCGCCGCGCCGCTCGCGCGGTGCAGGCCGGCGACGCGGAATTTGTCGCCTGTGTAGGCGCCGACACCAACCACATCGATTCCTTTCGCCAGAATTTGTCGAGCTTTTCCCGCTTTGCCCAGGATGCCGTCTATCCCTATGGTTCGGGAGGGCCAAACGCGAGCTTCGCTTTGATCACGAAGAACTACATGAACAGATTCGGCGCAACCCGGGAAGATTTCGGAAAGATTTGCATCGCGCAGCGTGAAAACGCCTTGTCGGTCCCGCACGCGCTGATGAAGAAGAAGCTGACGATGGACGACTATTTGTCGGCACGCGCGATTTCGGATCCGATTCATCTGTTCGACTGCGTGATGCCTTGCGCCGGCGCCGAGGCATTTCTGGTTTGCCGCGAAGATGCCGCGCGCTCATTGAATTTGACGGGCGTCCGCATCCTGTCGACCATCGAGCGTCATAATGCGTTTCCAGACGATCCGATCCAGTTCCGCGGTGGTTGGGCGCTCGACATTGGCGAGCTTTGGGCGATGGCAGGCGTGCGCCCCGACGACATCGATTTTGTCGAGACCTATGACGACTATCCGGTCATCGTGATGATGCAGCTGGAAGATTTGGGTTTCTGCGCAAAGGGCGAGGGGCCTGAATTTGTCCGCAGCCACAGCCTGACCAATGACGGCTCGTTCCCGCATAATACCTCGGGCGGCCAGTTGTCGGTTGGACAGGCCGGCTGCGCAGGCGGCTTTCTTGGTGTGGTCGAAGCGATGCGCCAGCTCAGCGGTGCCGTGCTGGGCACGCAAGTGCCTGATGCCAGGCTTGGCCTGGTATCGGGTTTCGGAATGATCAATTACGACCGCGGCCTCGCCTCCGGCGCCGCCATTCTCGCGAGCGCCCGATGACACAGCCCTTGACCCGTCCCAAGCGCAAAAACCCGCTCAGGAAAACGCGGCTGCCGCTTAGCCCGCACGCGGTTCGCAGCCGAACCGCGCATGGCCTCACGGCTGCCGCCGCGCAAGGGCGCTTCGAGTTGCAGGCCTGCCTGGATTGCAAGGCGGTGATCTACCCGGTACGCGACGCCTGTCCGGCATGCCTGTCGGCGCGGGTGGCGTTCGCTCCGGTCGCCAATGGCGGGATCGTCTTGGCGGAAACGACGGTACGGGTATCGACCGAGCCCTATTTTCGCGAGCGCGTGCCGTGGCGGGTCGGAATGGTGAAGCTCGACATCGGGCCGGTCGTGATCGCCCATCTTCATGGCGATGTCCTGGAAGGCCAGCGCGCGCGGCTCCAGTTCAAGCTCGACAAGGGCGGCGCGCCGGTGGCGATTGCACTTCCCGAAAAGGATACGCCGAACATGGCCGACGATCCACAATGGCGCGAAATGACCTGCGATCCGAAATTTCGCAGAGTCTTGATCACCGACGGCCGCACGGCGGTTGGGCAAGCAATGGCCAAGGCATTTTCCCAAGCCGGCGCCTCGATCGTCTTCGTTGGCGTCGCTGACGGGTGGAAGCCCTTCCCGGGGATGGACGCGTTGCCGACCATTGAGCGCGTCGAGATCGTTCCGCTCGACCTTACCGACACCGAATCGGTGCGCGAACTGGCCGAACAGAATGGCGGGCGGGTGGACATCGTCGTCAACACCGCCGAACACGTCCGGCCCGGCGGCCTCATCGGCCGGCATGGCCTGACCGTCGCGCGGGAGGAAATGGATATCCGCTATCTCGGCCTGGTCCGGCTGGCGCAGNNTGCGTCCGGGCGGCGTCAAGGTAATGAACGTCTTTTTCGGGCCGCTCGAAACGGATTGGTTCCAGACGATTCCGCCGCCGAAGGTCACGCCGGCGGCGCTGGCCAATGCCGTCGTCGATGCGCTCAAGATGGGATTGGAAGACGTTTTCGTCGGCGATGTCGCCGAGGACATCCGTGCCCGCCTGGCGGTCAATCCCAAAGCGGTTGAACGGGAAATCAGTGAGTAGCAGAGGTCATCCGTGGCTTTCAATCTTCGATCATTTGCGCTCGGTATCGCCGACGGCTCGATCAAGGTGATCGACCTGACGCACACCCTGTCGCAGGAATTCCCGACCATCGTGCTGCCGCCCGAACTTGGACAATGCGCGCCCTTCCGCATAGAAGAAGTGTCGCGCTACGACGAGCGCGGCCCGGCTTGGTATTGGAACAACATCACCATCGGGGAGCACACCGGAACGCATTTCGACGCGCCCATCCACTGGATTTCCGGCAAGGACCTTCAGAACAACTCCGTCGATACCATTGATCCGGCAAAATTCATCGCTCCAGCGGCAGTTATCGACTGCTCGAAGGAGTGCGCCACCGATGCTGATTTCATGCTCACGGTTCCGTTTGTGGAATCCTGGGAACGGCTGCACGGGCGGATCGAGGCCGGCAACTGGGTTCTGTTGCGCACCGACTGGTCGAAGATGCGGTATCCAGACTATGCCGGGCTGCGCGACGACGGCGCGCACACGCCCGGTCCAACGCCGGCGGTGGTGAAATGGCTGGTCGAGGAGCGCGACGTGCATGGTTTCGGCACCGAGACGATCGGCACCGACTACGGCCAGGGTCAGCATTTCAACCCGCCCTATCCGGCACACTTCTATATGCACGGCAAAGGCCGTTTCGGTCTGCAATGCCTGACCAATCTCGATCTGCTGCCGGCGAAAGGCGCGGTCATCTTCGCTGCGCCGCTCAAGATCAAGCAGGGCTCGGGCAGCCCTTTGCGCGTTTTGGCTTTGGTCGGACAAGACGCGACATGAGCGATACGAACGCTAATATCGCGACCGTGTCCGGTGGATCGAGCGGGTTCGGCGCACAGATCTGTCGGCACATGCTGGACGTGGGCTATGACGTGATTTCAGAGGCCCGTCGCAAACCGGATTGGTTGCGCAAAAATTTGTACACGGTCGAGGCCGATTTGCTCGAAGCGCCCGCGACCGTCGAGGAGGTTGCCGGCCGGCTTGCCGCCGCCCGCGTCGCGCACAATGCCGGCGTGATCCGCGTTGCGTGCGCACGCGCAATTCGCATTTTGCCCATCCGACGCGGCGTCAACCGGTCGTCGGAGCGAGCGTCGTGCCGTTCCATCGGACGTTATGCAATTCTCTTTATGATTAGATATTTCAAGCTTGTAATACTTTGCTGTTTACCGCATGCTTCCCGCCAAGATCCCTGACATTGGAGCCTATTATGCGTGTGGCTTGTCTTGGGGGTGGCCCGGGCGGCCTCTATTTCGCGATCTCGCTGAAATTGCGCGATCCTTCCCACGAGGTGACCGTTATCGAGCGCAATCGGCCGGACGACACGTTCGGCTGGGGCGTGGTGCTGTCGGACGAGACGCTTGCAAACCTCAAGGCCAATGATCCGGAGAGTGCGGCGCTCATCCGCAACGACTTCGTCTACTGGGACGACATCGCGGTGCATTATCGCGACACCGTCGTGACATCGACCGGGCACGGCTTCTGCGGCATCGGGAGAAAGCGGCTACTGAATATTTTGCAGGATCGCGCGCGCTCGCTCGGCGTGAATTTGCAATTCGAGACCGAAGCGCAGGACGTCGACAGCTATCGCGACTATGACCTGATCGTGGGCGCTGATGGGGTGAACTCGCGGGTTCGCTCCAGCAAGGCGGACATTTTCAAACCCGATATCGACGTGCGCGCCTGCAAATATATTTGGCTCGGCACGCATCAGAAATTCGACGACGCGTTCACGTTCATTTTTGAAGAAACTGAACACGGTTGGATATGGGCGCACGCGTATCAGTTCGACGCGGACACCGCGACGTTCATTGTAGAATGCTCGGAGGCGACTTGGCGCCGCGCCGGCTTCGACCGCATGGGCCTCGACGAGAGCATCGCCGCTTGCGAGAAGATCTTCGCGCGTAATCTCGGCGGCAACAGCTTGATGTCGAATGCGCGCCATTTGCGCGGTTCCGCGTGGCTTAACTTCAACCGGGTGCTGTGCGAGCGGTGGAGCTATCGCAATATCGTGCTGCTGGGTGATTCTGCCGCGACAGCGCATTTCTCCATCGGATCCGGGTCCAAATTGGCGCTGGAAAGCGCCATCGCGCTGGCAAACTACCTTCATACCGAACCGAGCATGGACGCCGCCTTCAAGCGATATGAGGATGAACGCCGGTTGGAAGTTTTGAAATTGCAAAGTGCGGCGCGTAATTCGACCGAATGGTTTGAGGACGTGGAGCGCTATCTTCATCTCGACCCGGTTCAATTGAACTATTCGCTGCTCACCCGTTCGCAACGCATAAGTCATGAAAACTTGCGACAGCGCGACAGTGCATGGCTCTCGGGCGCCGAGAAATGGTTCGAGAAGCGGGCCACGGGGCGAACACCGCAGGTTTCGCACGCGCCGATGTTCGTACCCTACCGCGTGCGCGGCGTCGAACTGAAGAATCGTGTTGTTGTTTCGCCGATGGCGCAATACCGGGCGGTTAACGGCACGCCAACCGACTGGCACTTTGTTCATTACGCCGAGCGCGCCAAGGGGGGCGCCGGTCTGGTGTTCACCGAAATGACATGCGTTTCTCCGGAGGGGCGCATTACACCCGGCTGCACCGGCCTCTACAACGAGGAGCACGAACGGGCATGGGCGCGCATCGTCAATTTTATCCACGCCGAGACCGATGCCAAGGCCGCTATTCAACTCGGCCATGCCGGCCTCAAGGGATCGACCCAGCTCGGTTGGGAAACCATGGATGCGCCGCTTGCGACCGGCAATTGGCAGGTCATCGGCCCTTCACCGATGCGTTGGAGCCCCGACAATCAGTTGCCGCGCGAGATGACGCGCGCCGACATGGACAAAGTTAACGACGACTATATCCGCGCGACGCAAATGGCTGCGCGCGCCGGTTTCGATTGGCTGGAACTGCACTACGCGCACGGCTATCTGATGTCGTCGTTCATCACGCCCTTGACCAACAAACGGATCGACCAATACGGCGGTAGCTTGGAAAACCGGATGCGGTTTCCGTTGGAAGTGCTGCGTGCGGTGCGCGAGATCTGGCCTGACGACAGGCCGATATCCGTCCGCATTTCGGCAAACGATTGGGTCGGCCCGGATGGCGTAACGCCGCAGGATGCGGTGGCTATTTCGCGTATGCTTGCAGCCGCTGGCGTCGATCTCATCGACGTATCGGCCGGACAGACCTCGACTCGCGCCAAGCCTGTCTATGGGCGCATGTTCCAGACGCCGTTTGCCGATCGCATCCGCAATGAAACCGGGATCGCCACGCTCGCCGTCGGAAACATATATGAACCCGACCACGTCAATTCGATATTGATGGCGGGCCGGGCCGATCTTGTTTGCCTGGCGCGCCCACATTTGGCGGATCCGTACTGGACGCTGCACGCGGCCGCCGGTTCTGGATACGAGGACGTGACGTGGCCGAAGCCCTATCTCGCCGGCCGGGACCAACTGTACCGGATCAAGGCGCGCGCCGTGGCGGGAAAAGTGTGATGGGCGCACTCGAAGGGAGGCCCGCCTTGATCGCCGGCGGGGGCACCGGCATTGGCGTGGCGATCGCCCGCGCGCTGGCCGGCGCTGGAGCCGCGGCCTCGCGCGCGCGCGCTGAGTGTAGAGCTTGCTCCAACAGGGGTAACCGTCAATGCTGTCTGCCCGGGCTATACCGACACGCCGATGCTTGCGGTCTCAATCGCCAAAATCACGGCCAAGACCGGCATGACGGCGGCCCGCGCGGTACTTGCGAGCGACAATGAACATGGTCATCTCATCACGCCGGACGAGGTGGCGAAAGAGGTGCTTTGGCTGTGCTTGCCCGAAGCAAGCGCAATCAACGGTCAAGTCATAATGCGTTCAGGAGGCGAAATTTGACTGCCGCAGCAAAGATACCCCGGAAAAGGTCCATGTATCCGGTCAGCAAACAGCGGCTGCGGCTATGGGTCAGGCTGTTGAGATCCGCGCGCGCGATCGAGGCGGAGTTGCGCGAGCGCTTACGCGTCGAGTTCGCGATTACGTTGCCGCAGTTCGACGTCATGGCAGCACTCGCCCGCAAGGAGGAGGGCATGATCATGACCGAGCTCTCCCGCTTCTTGATGGTATCGAACGGCAACGTGACCGGCATTATCGACCGCCTCGTCGCCGAAAAGCTGGTGCTGCGGCAAGCGCCCGCCGAGGACCGCCGCGCATTCGTCGTGCGGTTGACGCCCAAGGGCGCGTCGCAGTTAGCTGCCATCGCTAAGGTCCATCAGGGCTGGGTTGATGACCTGTTGTCCGATTTTGACAGTGCGGAGGTCGAGACGATGATCCAGCACCTCGACGGGCTCGCCTCGCGAGTTCGTGGCGGAGCAGCGCGCCAATGGCAAAATTATACGCGACCGAAGCAGCACAACGTGTAATTGACGCAGCGGTGCAAATTCACGGAGGCGATGGCGTGCGTTCGGGCCACCCGGGGGAATGTCTCTATCGAGAAATCCGCGCATTTCGCATATATGCGGGGGCTTCCGATATCCAGAAGGTCGCTATCGCGCGCTCCATCATTGGCATGGCTGCCGGGAAGTAGCATGAACAAACGCGCAAAAGCGGCGATGGTCCTCGGTCCTTCCGCGCATGTCGATACATTTGCGCGCGACAACCTGCCGCCGTTCGAGCAATGGCCCGACCTGCTGCTCGATCGGCCGGAATTTCAGTATCCCGAGCGGCTCAACGCTGGTGTCGAACTGACCGACCGCATGGTCGAGCGCGGGCATGGCGACCGCATCGCGCTGATCGGGAATGGGCGCCGGCGCACCTACAAGGAGCTCACCGATTGGTCGAACCGTCTTGCCCACGCATTGATCGAAAACTACGGCGTCAAACCCGGCAATCGCGTGTTAATCCGATCCGGCAACAATCCGGCGCTGGTGGCGGCTTGGCTTGCGGCCACGAAGGCCGGCGCGGTCGTCGTCAATACCATGCCGATGCTGCGCGCCGGCGAACTCGCCAAGATCGTCGACAAAGCCGAAATCGCTCTCGCACTAACGGACAGCCGCATCGCCGACGAGCTTGTCGCCTGCGCCAAGACCAGCCGCTTCCTCAAGCAGGTCGTGAGTTTCGACGGAACGTCCAATCACGATGCCGAACTCGACCGCATCGCGCTCGATAAGCCGGTGACGTTCGACGCGGTCAAGACCGGCCGCGACGACGTGGCGCTGCTTGGCTTCACCTCCGGCACGACCGGCGAGCCGAAGGCTACCATGCACTTCCATCGCGACCTGCTGATCATTGCCGACGGATATGCCAAGGAAGTGCTCAACGTGACGCCGGACGATGTGTTCGTCGGGTCGCCACCTCTCGCCTTTACGTTCGGGCTGGGCGGCTTGGCTATTTTCCCTTTGCGCTTCGGCGCAACCGCGACTCTGCTGGAAAATGCATCGCCCGACAACATGATCCAGATCATCGAGACCTACAAAGCCACAATCTGCTTCACGGCACCGACCGGCTACCGCGCCATGATGGCGGCGATGGATCAAGGCGCTGATTTGTCGTCGTTGCGGATCGCCGTATCGGCCGGAGAGACGCTGCCCGCACCGGTATTCGAGGATTGGACGCGCAAAACAGGCAAGCCGATTCTTGACGGCATCGGCACCACGGAAATGCTGCACATCTTCATCACCAACCGCATAGTCGATGCGACCGCTTTCGCGACCGGAAAGCCTGTGGGCGGCTACCAGGCAAGGATTGTAGACGAACACATGAAGGATGTTCCCTCCGGCACGGTCGGGCGCCTTGCGGTGCGCGGTCCGACCGGCTGTCGATATCTCGCGGATGTCAGACAGACATCCTATGTGCGCGACGGCTGGAACCTGACAGGCGACGCCTTTCATTGCGACAACGACGGGCGTTTCCATTTTGCGGCGCGCACCGACGATATGATTGTATCGGCCGGCTACAACATCGCNNATCGCCGCTGACGCGCACTGCGTCAAGCGACTGCAGGATCACGTCAAGGCGGTCATCGCGCCGTACAAATATCCACGTGCGGTGACATTCGTCGACGCTTTGCCGAAAACGCAGACCGGAAAGATCCAACGTTTCAAGTTGCGTCACCTAAACTGAGCGCCGCTGAGGATGAGCGCAGCCAGCTTTGGATTACCCGATCAGACCCCATTACGCCTTGTCCGGGATGACAGCGGTCGCCTCGAGTTCGATCTTGCCCGGCACGTCGAGCAGCGCGGCAACGAAGATCATGCTCATCGCAGGATAGTGCTGGCCCATGTAACGGCGCCAGATGTTGCCGAGGTCGCGACGCGCGGCAAGGTAGGCTGGTTTATCGATGCAGAAGGCAGTGATGCGGCAGATATGTTGCGGTTCGCCGCCGGCTTCGGCGAGCACTGCCAGGATATTCTTGAGCGCCTGCTCGAATTGCGGTGCGATCTCCTCGCTCTCGAAGACTTGCTGGGTATTCCAGCCGACCTGTCCAGCGATGAATACCAGCCGACCGCTGGCCTCGATGCCATTGGCATAGCCGATCGGGGCAGCCCATCCGGCTGGCAGTAGCGTGCGTGCGGTCATATTTCATCACCTTGGCAACGGGCGGCGGCGCAGCGCCAATTATTTAAAACTAAAGCAACTTACGAATTTTGCCAACCGCAGATGAGCGACTGCATATGCAATCCGCTTTTGCTCGTCGCGCATCACCCGTTCAAGGCGCGATTTCTCGGAGACTCGTGAGCCTTCGCCGGGGCGCTTTGCCGGCTTCACCAGTACCATGGTGTTCAAGGCCTGCGGCCAGATCCGGTAAAGCCACACCCAAAGCAACCGGTCTGTGGAGAAAAGTTGAAGCCGACCTTTATGCTGCCGCCGCAGCACGGCCACCTGATGCCGAAGGGCGACGAGCTCAAGTTCCAGTGCGGCGCGGCTACGAAGGCGGAAGGAGAGCAGCGAAACG